>JAXMIV010000029.1:0-7742 GCA_034377045.1 Prosthecobacter sp.
GAAGGCGCGGCCTTCTATGGCTTCAAGAGCGTGGAGGAATTGGAACTGCCCGCAGCCAAAGCAGCACTCAAGGAGTGCGACATGCTGTCCTGGATCAGCAAAGGCGACGGACCCGTCTATTGCGCCGTCAGCAAGGATGACGGCCCCATTCAAAATCGCGGCCACTGGCTGCATCACCCCAAACATGCGGAGGAGATCCGCAAGCAATGCGAAAGCGCCGGAGTCGCCTGTATCATCGTGCGTGACGCTCCCCGTGACAGTTCCCTGCATTTCCTGCTGAAGAATCTGGACGTCGCGGAAGCGGAGTAGCTCCTCAGCCGCCGCTGCGCAGCAACGCTTCGGCAACGCGCATGCCATCCGCGGCAGCCGAGATGATGCCCCCCGCATAACCCGCGCCTTCGCCGGCGGGATAAAAGTGTTTGATGCCGATGCATTCAAACGATGCAGGGTCGCGGGGAATGCGCGAAGGCGAGGAGCTGCGCGTTTCGGCGGCGGTAAGAACCGCATCTTCCAGCATGAAACCCGGAAGGCTCTTGCAGATCCGGGGCACCGATTCCTTGAGGGTTGCGATCACATACTCCGGCAGGCATTCGCGCAGATCCGACCAGACGACACCGGGCTCATAGGACGGCACGACACTCCCCTGCCCCGTCGAAGCGCGGCCCGCCATGAGATCGCCCAGGAGTTGCGCGGGCGCATGGTAATTGCCACCGCCTAACCGAAAGGCTGACCGTTCGATCTCGCGCTGAAACTCGATGCCCGCCAGGGGCGCGTCGCCATAGTCACCGGCGTTTATTTCCACCATGAAACCGCTGTTGGCATTGGCATCAGCGCGGGCGTAGCTGCTCATGCCGTTGGTCACCACCATGCCCGCCTCCGACGTCGCCGCGACCACGAGGCCGCCCGGGCACATGCAGAAGCTGTAGGCGCTGCGGCCGTTGCCGCAATGGGCCACAAACTTGTACGGCGCGGAACCAAGACGGTCATGTCCGGCCCACTTGCCATAAAGCATCTTGTCCACCAACCGTTGCGGGTGCTCGATGCGCACCCCGATGGAAAACGGCTTGGGTTCGAGCGGCACACCGCCGGCGTGCAACAACTGAAAAGTGTCCCGCGAACTGTGCCCGATCGCGAAGATGAAGTGATCCCCTTCGATCGTGCTACCGTCGGCAAGCGTCACGGCGCGCATGACGCCGCTTTCGATCCGTGCCTCGCTGACCCGGGCGTTGAAACGCACCTCGCCGCCCAACGCAATGATCTCTTCGCGAATGTGCCTCACCACCTTGATCAGCCGGTCGGTGCCGATATGGGGCCGCGCCTTGATGAGGATGTCTTCCGGAGCGCCGGCGGCGACCAATTCGCGCAACAGCCAGGGAATGCGATGTTCGCGATCGCGGATCTGCGTGTACAGTTTGCCGTCGGAAAAGGTGCCGGCGCCGCCTTCGCCAAACTGGACGTTTGATTCCGGGTTGAAGTCCCAGCCGCGCCGCCAGAAGCCGGTGACATCACGGGCACGATCACCCGCCGCCTTGCCGCGCTCCAGGATGATGGGTTTCCACCCGGCCCGCGCCAGCAGCAGGCCGCAGAAAAGACCGCAGGGTCCGCTGCCGACCACCACCGGCCGGCACGCGGGGTGGTGCGCCGGCTGGCCGGTGAACTCGCGATAGGTTTCGTCAGGCGCCGGAATCACATGGGCCTTCGCATCCACGCCTTTTAAAACCCGGGCCTCATCGGCCACCTCGATCAGCAGGGTGTAAATGAAGGCGACGTGGCCCCGCCGGGCGTCGATGGCCCGTTGTTTGATCTTCAAGCTGCGCAGTTCTTCCGCCTTCACGCCCACCCGGTTCAGCACGGCCTGGCGCAGGTCGGCATCGGTATGGTCGATGGGAATTTGGAGCTGGGAAACTTGCAGCATGGACGGCCCTGCCGTTCGCTCAAGAAACGGAACCCCTCAAGCCGCTATTGCCAAGACGAGCCGGTTTCGATATAAATCGAATAAGGCAACCGTCACGCTCAATCGTGTTGTTGGTTGGGTGCGGTTGGCAGGGCAAGTTTTCAATCATCAACCGACCATGTTGACTCCCACGGACATCGCAGACTACGGCGAACGCCACGTTGAAAAGTGGCTCACCGGACGCAACTTCCACTGCCACAAAGCTCCCCACACCGCGCACGGCCACGGGCACCACCAGGCCAATCACAACTCAGTGGACCTGGAGGCGCGCAACCCGGAGTTGAACATGATGGTACACGTGCGCACCGCCCTGGCGCCGCACACCGCGCATGAACTCACCGAAGGGGAACAGCATGGTCTTAGCTCCCGCGCGATGATGATGGGTTATGAAGCCTGGTTTGCCCGCGTCCAAATCGATGCAAAGGGAGAATTGGCTCAAGAAATCCAGTGGACGAAGCTAGTCTGAGCGGCGCATCACCCGCCGGTCTCTTCATGCACATAAGTGCCGCCGTATCCCGGGCGGTACAACCGCAGGCCGGACGCGGCCGCCATCACCTCAAAGTGCTTGTCCTGCGCATAGACGCGCAGATCGCGGCGAATGGCGACCGAGGCGATAAGCACGTCGTTCCATGGCAGCGAATGTCCCTTGTCTTTAAGCTGCCAGGCGAATTCGACCGCATGGTCCCAGTCCTTGGCATCGACCAGCACATGCGGGATCACATCGAAATAACCCCGCATGCGTTGGCGATCCTCTTTGCGGGCGCCACCCAGAACCTCCAGCAACACGGGGCTGGTCGTGGCAGCCTCATATTCCTCAAGAAGCGCTTCAAGGCTCACTTTAGCCTCCAGGTCACCTTGACGCCGGGCAGCCTCTATCCAAATGGAGGAATCGACCAGGACCATATCAAATGTCCTGCTTTTCGATTGCTTCGTTCAGGACAGGGTAGTCAAAAGCCCCCTGCCGCATTAACCGGCCAAATTCCCGTGCCTTTTGCCGCTTCACGAATTCCGTAACGGCTTTGGCGATTGCAGGACTTTTCTTCCCTTCCCCAGTGAAGATGACCAGGTCATCCAAGATGGCCTCGTCAATGTCTACTGTGATTCGCATGCGGGATTCTATGCTTATTAGCATCTTTTACAAGTCGTTTTTTCATCAAAATACCTCATTTATAGATCATGTAAACATCATTCGGCCGATCACCACGGACATCGTCAAGCCCACAGCATCGGCGCAGAGCCCGGCCACGAGGGCGTGGCGGATCTTGCGGACACCGACTGACCCGAAGTACACGGCCAGGACGTAGAAGGTCGTCTCCGTGGAGCCGTACATGATGGCGGCGGTGTACTTCAGGAACTCGCTGGCCTCGGGCCGATTGAGGATTTCGTTGAGGATGCCACTGGAGCCGGAGCCACTGAGCGGCCGCATGAGCGCCAGCGGCAGCAATTCCACAGGGAAGCCGATGAGGTTGAGCACCGGAGTGAGGACGTATTCCAAAATCAATAACCCGCCGGAGCTGCGGAAGATGGCCAGCGCCGCCAGCATGGCCACCAGGTAAGGCATGATTCGCAGGGCGACATTGAACCCCTCCTTCGCTCCTTCGATGAACTCTTCGTAAACCTTGATGCCCTTCGCGAGCGCGGCACCGATGGCGATCAGCAAAATGAGCGGCAAAACCACGCCTGAGGTGCCGTCCATCATCCGCCTCCAGGTGGGCGGCGCCTCCAGAACCACCGGTGTCGCAGCGGCAGCGGCGACAGGCTTGGCGGCCTTGCTTTGCGCCATCCGCTGCTGATCCGCTTCAATGATCTTTTGCAAGCCGGTAGCCATGAGCACCGACTGGCGCCAGCTCGGCGGTGCGAGTTCCAACATGACTCCGCCGGCAAAGACCGCGAAGAGAGCGATCAGAAACATTCGGCCGCGCCCGGTGATGCGTGAGGTTGAAGGAGCAACGGCTTCACCAGCGGCGCCTTCCCCGGCAGGCGTTGCGTCCTCCAACACGTCCGGCTGAGCCCGAAACTTGGGCAGGTTTTGCAAAGTCCGCGCGACCAGGACCGCCATGACGGTGGTGCAGGTCGTCGCGAGAATCGTCGGGACGATGATCTGGTAGGCGCTTTTCATGCCGGCGGCGGCGAGGTAGTTGATGGCCGTCATCGGGATGAGGGTGAAGGCGGCGGTGTTCAGCGCCAGAAAAGTCACCATGGCATTGCTGGCGGTCTGCTTGTGCGGATTCAGTTCCTGCAGATGCTCCATCGCCTTCAGGCCCATGGGTGTCGCCTGATTGCCCAGGCCCAGCATGTTGGCGGACAGGTTCATGATCATCGCGCTCATCGCCGGATGGTTGGCGGGCACATCGGGAAAAAGCCGGCGCATGACTGGCGACACGGCGCGGGCAGCCATTTCGAGCAGGCCGGCCTTTTCCATCAGCCGCATGATGCCCAGCCAAAACATCATCATCCCCGCCAGAGGCAGAGCGATCTTCATCACCGCCGTTTCCGACATGGCCAGCGCGGAGGTGATGATGCCCCCTTCCCCGGTGAAGTGCCCGAGAAGGCCGGCGACCAAAATGCCGATCAGGATGAGGGAAGCCCAGATGTAGTTCAGCATGGCAATGATGAGGAGGACTGGCGGTTGCCTTGGGCAGGCGCCGCGTAGAGGTGCGCGGGATTGGCGGATCAGGCAACCCTCAGTTCGCCGCGACCGCAGAAACCCCGAATAGCCGAAGCCGATGCCGCCCGCATTGACACCGGAAGCCGTCCCGCTAGGCTCTGGACCCTTCCATGCAGCTCTACCGCACCCGCAACGGCATCTACCTCCATACCCAACGCACCTGGCATCATTTGGCGGAAGAAGCGTGGGATTCGCTCTTTAACCACGACGAACTTCATCGCTACCTGCGGGAGCTGGCGGTCACCTACACGTCCATCCAGGCGCCTGCCCAAGATGCGTTGCTGGCGCCGATCGGAAGCCAGGAGGTCTGGGCGGCGGGGGTCACTTATTTTCGCAGCCGCACGGCCCGCATGGAGGAAAGCAAGGAAGCCGGCGGCGGCAGCTTCTACGACCGCGTCTATGCCGCCGAGCGACCCGAGATCTTCTTCAAAGCCACGCCCCAGCGCGTCGCCGATCCGGGTCAGGCCATGCATCTGCGCAGCGACTCAAAATGGATGGTGCCGGAACCGGAACTGACCCTGGCGATCAACAAGCGCGGCGAAATCATTGGTTATACCGTTGGCAACGACTTGTCCTGCCGCGATATCGAAGGCGAAAACCCGCTCTACCTGCCGCAGGCGAAGTGCTTCAAACTCTGCGCCGCCCTCGGTCCTTGCCTCCTCGTGACCCAGGAACCGCTGTCGCCGGAGACCAAGATCGACCTGCGCATCAATCGCGCGGACGCCGTCGTCTTTGAAGGGGAGACCACACTCTCCCAGCTCAAACGCACCCCGCGGGAATTGGCCGGGTTCCTCTATCGTGACAACACCTTCCCGGGTGGCGCCTTTCTCATGACTGGCACCGGCATTGTACCTGGAGATGACTTTACCCTGGCCAGCGGGGATGTGGTGCACATCACCATTCAAGGCATCGGCACCTTGTCGAATCCGATGGCCTAACTAGTTTTTAAATTATTTCGAACTCTCCACCCATATGATCTCCGGACATCACTTCATTGCGGGGCGCGAGGCGCCTTGCGACCGCTCCGCCTTTCACTCCGTCAATCCCACCACGGGCGAAAAGTTGGAACCGGCCTTCTGCGAAGCCACGGCCAGTCACGCCAACGAGGCCCTGCTGGCGGCCGACGGCGCCTTCGATGCCCTGCGTGCCGCCACGCCCGAGACCCGCGCCCAGTTGCTGGAGACCCTGGCCGATGAAATCCTCGCGCTTGGCGATGCGCTGCTGGAACGCGCGCATGCGGAGACGGCGCTACCCATGGCACGCCTCACCGGCGAACGCGGCCGCGCCATCAACCAATGCAAAATGTTTGCCAGCCTCATCCGCGACGGCTCCTGGGCGGAAGCCAGCATTGACCGCGCGATTCCAGACCGGCAGCCGCTGCCGAAACTCGATATCCGCCGCGTGCTTTTGCCGATCGGTCCCGTGGTGGTCTTTGGCGCCAGCAACTTTCCTTTTGCCATCGGCGTCGTTGGCACGGACACGGTCTGCGCTCTGGCGGCGGGTTGCCCGGTCGTGGTCAAAGGCCACCCCGCGCATCCCGGCACCTGCGAAATGCTCACCCGCGCGATGATGAATGCACTGCGCAAGACTGGCCTGCCCGATGGCTCGTTTTCCATGCTGCACGGGCGCAGCAACGAGATCGGCATCGAGCTGGTGAAACATCCGCTGACTCAAGCGGTCGCCTTTACCGGATCGCTCAAAGGCGGCCGCGCGCTTTTCGACGTCGCGTCGTCGCGTCCCAGTCCGATCCCTTTCTATGGCGAAATGGGCTCGGTTAATCCCGTGTTCCTGCTGCCCGGCGCGCTGCAACAACGCGGGCCCAAGATCGCCGAAGCCTACATCGGGTCCGTGACCATGGGAGTCGGCCAATTCTGCACCAATCCCGCCGTGGTCCTGGGATTGGGCAGCCCCGAACTGAGTCAGTTTGTGCAAAGCGCCGCTGATTTGGCGAAGAAGGTCCCACCGCAGTCGATGCTGCATCCTGGAATCTGCGAAGCCTATGAAGCCGGCACGGCGGTGTGGCATACGGTCAAGGGCCTGAGTTTGGCGGGCGAATCGGAAATCCCGCCCAATCACGAGGCCACCCAGGCCGCCTGCCGCATCTTCACCACCAAGCTCGACGTGCTGGAGAACAACGAAGAACTGCGGCACGAAGTCTTCGGCCCCTGCTCCATTGTCACCGACTGCCCCACGGTCGAAGACATGCTGCGATTTGCCCGCGGCCTCGAAGGCCAACTGACCGCCACCATCCACGGCACTCCCGAGGACCTCATAGAATTCGCGCCCCTGGTCCGCGTGCTTGAGCGCAAAGTCGGCCGCCTCGTTTTCAACGGCTTCCCCACCGGCATCGAACCCTGTCCCTCCATGCACCACGGCGGCCCCTACCCCGCCGCCACGCACAGCTTCTTCACCAGCATCGGCACTGGTTCGATCTACCGTTTTGTTAGGCCCGTCTGCTACCAAAGCTTCCCCGATGACGCCCTGCCCGAGCTGATCCAAAACGCCAACCCCCGCGGTGCCATGCGGCTGGTGGATGGGGCGTATACGCGGGATGCGGTGTGATGACTCCAGCGGAAACTGCCCTGGCCTACGACCAACTCGCCCTGTGGTGGCAACAGAACACGCCGGCGGCCTACGGCATCGCGCAGCTTGAACGAGCCATCACGTTCACTTCGCAGCGGGGTGCCGCGCTCGATGTGGGCTGCGGAAGCCAAAGCCGGTTCATCGATGTCCTGGCCCGCGAGGGATTTCAGGTCGAAGGGCTGGACATCTCGCTTGAAATGATCGCGCTCGCTCAAGATCGCAGCCTGCAAGCCACGTTTTACACCGCGGACATCTGTCATTGGGAACTGCTAAAAAAGTATGATCTCATCACCGCCTGGGACAGCACGTTTCATCTGCCCCTGGATCAGCAAGAGCCCGTCTTGCGCAAGCTGTGTGACGGCCTAACCGCAGGCGGTGTTTTGCTCTTCACCTGCGGCGGCGGCAGCGCCGGAGAGATTACCGGAACCTTCGAGGGACAGGAACTCGGCTACAGCACTCTTGGCGTTGAGGCTTTCGTTGCCATACTCTATGAATGCGGCTGCCTTTGCCGGCATGTGGAGTACGATCAGTCCGGAG
>JAXMIV010000030.1:0-4519 GCA_034377045.1 Prosthecobacter sp.
CGCAAAGGTGGAAACCGTCCACTGCGCGGTGGCAACGGCAGCGGAAAAGAACAAAACCAAGGCAGGCAGTACAAGAAGACGCTTCATGAGGGAGAGAAACTAAAACGCAGAGATGACGCGGTTGTGAGCACCAATCGCCGCGACGGTCAGCGACACTTACTTCTTTGGTGCCGGGGCCGGTGCCGGTGCGGGGGCCTTCGGCGCAGGCGGCTTCGGCGCCGCCGTCGGAACCTGAAAGTAGTAGTCGCGGAGGCCCTTGTCCATGAGTTGGACCTGATCCGTCTTCAGCAGCGAGGAATGGACGACCATCTCGGCGGCATAGCCGGAGAACTGTTCGGCGGCAGGAGCGGGCTGACCTTCGGCGTTTTGAACCAGGCCCATCTGCACATGCACCAGAGGCTCAGCGGGTGCGATCACCTTCGGTCCGGGTCCAAGGAAGGCTTTGCCGAGGGCGTCGCGCACACGCAGCTCGGTATTGCCGCTGCTGGCCTGCCAGGTGACGATGGCGATGCTGGGCTGCGTCAGGTCGACGTCCTTGCTTAGGATCTTGCCCGCCGAGGCGCCGTTCTTGAATTCGACGGTCAGGTTCTTTTGCGCGTCCACACTGAAGGACACACTGACCTCACCTTCGCCACTGAGGGTGAAAACGCGCGTGGGCAGCTTGGCTGAGTCAGCCTGAAAAACCAGGGCCAGCGTCAGGCCCGGCTCACCTTTGACCGCGCCGGTGCCGAAGGGAAACCGGGTCTTCTCCTCCAGGACATCCGTGAGGTTCATCGCGGTGGGTTTGCCGTCGCGCGCTCGAAAGTCGAGCATGGTGCGGCTGGCCTTGACGCCGGCGGTTCCCGCGGTAGCCGCGCGCCACATCGCGCGCTTGGGACCATTGCTGGGATTGCCGTTGAAGGATCGCATCAAGTTATCGCCACCCAATGGCGCGAGGTCATGCCATTCCACCACGGGCTCATTGTGACCGGCAGGCGCCGGTTTACCATCCGCGCCCTTGCGGGCCGCCGTGATGCCGGTGGTGGCCACCAGATGCAAAGAAATGTCATCGCTCACCGGCGGATAGGCGCGATCGTCAGGCAGTTGAAAGCTGACTGGCGGCGGACCGCCCGAAGCGAGGAGGCCCTGGTTTGCGGAGCCGCCACTCTTGGATGGCTTCGAACCGCGCCCGAGGAAAAACCAGCCCGCCCCGACCACCAGCAGTACACCCCCGGCGATCAGGATGATGCGCTTCGCGTTCGAGGGCGGCTCCTCATCGGTGTCCCGCTTGAGGTGCGATGGCGGGGCGCCGCGCATGCCGCTTGTCGGTTGGCTGACCGGTGGCCTGCCCGTGGAAGTTTTGGGGCGCCCGAGTTGCGAAGTTTGCGCGGCTATTTCCACCACGGGTTCCGCCTCAACGATCGCCTCCGCATAGTAGACTGCCTCATCTTCCTCAGCCTGCGGTTGCGCATAGTATCCTGGCAGCGGCACGGTATCCGAACCGCTGCCGGGGTGCTGCGGGTAGGCGCCCGGCATGGGCTGGGCATAACCGCCATAGCCCATGGGCATCCACGGCATCATGGCGGGCGCGGCGGCCATCTTTTCCCAGGCCCGGAATTCTTCAATAGCCTGCTGGGCATTGGCGGGCCGGTCATCGGGCTTTTGCGCCATTAGCCGCAGCACCCACGCCCCCAGCCACGGCGGCACATGCGGCGCCACCACGTGAAGGGGAACCGTGTCGTGGTTGATGTGGGCATCGATCACCGTCCCCATGGAGTCACCGTCGAACGCCTTGCGGCCGGAAAGCGCCTCATAAAACACGCAACCGAGCGCATAGAGATCCGTGCGTTCATCGACCGGTTCCCGAGTCAATTGCTCCGGCGCCATGTAGTAGATGGAGCCCATCACGGTGCCATCCTGATCTTCGGTCTGTTTGCGCGCACGCAAGCCGGAACGAGCCAGGCCGAAGTCGATGATCTTTGACTGCATGCGGCCGCCGGGCAGACGCTCCACCTTGATGTTCTCCGGCTTGATGTCGCGATGCAGAATGTGCCGCTGATGCGCCGCCAGCAGCGCCTCCAACGTCTGCGAGGCGAGCTCTTTGAAGTCGTCGTAATGCAAGGGTCCGCGGCTGACCACATCCGCGAGGTCTTCGCCCTCGAGCAATTCCATGACCATGAACAGCCCTTCGGCATCAGTGGCGACATCAAAGATGGTGATGATGTTGGGATTGCGCAGCGAAGCCAGCGCATCCGCTTCCCGGCGCAACTCCGCCGCCGTCCCGGCATCACCGGAGGCATCGCTGGCACTGAGCAGGCGCTTGATGGCGACCCAGCGTTTCAGTTCGCTGTCGTAGGCCCGGAAAACCGCGCCCACGCCACCGGCGCCGAGTTTCTCATAAATTTTGTATCGTTCCGCCATCCGATCCGATGTTCACGCTGCAAACGCGTTAGGAGAACCTGATGGGTGGAGCTTGGCAAGCGTGATGTTGGGGAAATGCAGCATGCCGCCGCTTTTTAGCCGCCCATGGGGACAATTCACTCCACTTTGGGCCCTGCCTTCTTGCCTTTGCCTTGGATTTTGCCACCTCCTTGCGCGGCGATGGCGGCGGGCCGCGCATCCCGGAAATGATCAAGGCCGGCCTGCAACTTCTGCCGCACATCCAGATTCTCACTCGCAGGGAGGGGATTTTGCTCATCAATATCCGCGGCCAAGTCATACAACCGACCGTCACGATAGTGCTTGAAGCGTTGATCGTGAGCGAATTCAAACTGGGCTTTGGCCCCGCCTTCCCGCGCATACCAGCAGTAGGCCCATTCGCGCGGCTGGCCCGGCTCACCGCGCAACTGCGGCATGAAGCTCCTGCCGTCCATGAACGGCCCCTCGGGAATCGAAATCCCGGCGGCTGCACACATGGTGGGCAGGTAGTCGGTGCTATCGACCATATCGTTGCACACGCGTCCCGGGGCGATGGTTCCCGGCCAGTTGGCGATCAGCGGCACATGGATGCCATTGTCTTTGCTGGAGCCTTTGCCGCCGCGGACAGATCGGACGCCCATCTTTGAGGTGACGGCGGTGCCGGTGCCATTGTCGCCGGTGAAGAGAATCAGCGTCTTTTCGCGCAGTCCGTTTTTCTCCAGGGCGGCCACCACGCTGCCGACCAGTTTGTCCATGTAGGCGGTCATGTCGGCGAAGTGTTTTAGCTTGCGGCCCTTGCCTTCATTGACCGCCTCGGGATTCCACTCCGCGCTGTCGGGCGTGGGCACAAAGGGATCATGCGTCAACATCATCGGGTAATAGAGCAGGAAGGGTTTGGCCTTTTGCCGGGCGATGAAATCGAGCACATAGTCGTTGACGACATCCGGCCCGTATTTGCCACCCGTGCAGTCCACCTCCTTGCCGTTGATTTCCAAGCCGGGGTTGGGATACCGCGAAGGCCGGCGCGTCAGTTGCCACAGGCAATATTCATCAAAGCCAAAATGGCCCGGCCCCTCAAACCCGCCGCCGAGCTGCCATTTGCCGGCAATCCCGGTCACATAACCCGCCTTGCGGAAATGATGGGCAAAGGTGGTCTGCGAAGGCTCAAGCTCGCCGAAGTGGGTGTAGTTGCGAATGTTGGACTGACCGGTCATCAACTGCACCCGCGTCGGTGTACACAGCGGCTGCGCATAAGCGAAGTCGAAGCGCATGCCGCCGGCAGCGAGCTTGTCCAGGTTCGGAGTTTGGTACGAAATGCCACCGTGCGCGCCGACACACTCGTAGCCGAAATCATCCGCCAGGATGAGAATCACATTGGGCCGGTCTGCGCCGCATACGGGCAGACAGGTCAACAAGCCAAGGAGCAGGAGCGTGCGTTTCATGCAGAGCGGTGAAACGTCGCCCAGACGCAAATCCTACAATTGCATCACTGGATGATGTCCGACCCAAAGTACGGATGCAACACCGGCGGCAGAACAATCGTGCCATCCGCCTGCTGATAAGTTTCCAGCACAGCGACGAACAATCGCGCCAGGGCCGTGCCGGAACCATTCAGCGTGTGGCAGAAACGATTTTTGCCGTCCTCGTCCTTGTAGCGCAGATTCATGCGCCGCGCCTGATAGTCGCCAAAATTACTGCAACTCGACACTTCCAGGTAGGCCGATTGGCCGGGCGCCCACACTTCGATGTCATAGGTCTTGGCCGAGCCGAAGCCGACATCGCCGGTGCATAGTTCGATGATGCGGTAGTGCAGGCCCAGCAGTTGCAGAATCTTCTCGGCATGACCGGTCAGCGTTTCGAGTTCCGCCATGCTGTTCTCCGGTGTGGTGATCTTGACCAGTTCCACCTTGTCAAATTGATGCATGCGGATCAGGCCGCGCGTGCCCAGTCCGGCGCTGCCCGCCTCGCGGCGGAAGCAGGGCGTGTAAGCCGCATAGTTGATCGGCAGTTGCTCGGGTTTGAGGATCTCCTCACGATGCAGATTGGTGACCGGCACCTCCGCGGTTGGAATCAGATAAAGCTGATCTTCGGGGACATGATAAACCTGATCGCCAAACTTCGG
>JAXMIV010000031.1:0-5388 GCA_034377045.1 Prosthecobacter sp.
TCATGCACGCGGGCGTACTCGAAAAGTTCGCCGCGCTCCGCACGGGCGAGGAAATCCGCTTCCTGAAGGAAGAAGTAGTCTTTGCCGTCCACCTCACCTGGGCGGGGAGCCCGGGTGGTGCAGGAGACGGAGAAGATGGCCTGCTCTCCATCACACACCTGGCGGCAGAGGGTGGTCTTGCCGGAACCGGAAGGGCCGGAGACGACGATCAGCAAGCCGAGGCGTTGGGCGGGAATTTGCATTCCCGAGCGTGTAGCCGAGATGGAGCCCAAGGAACAGTGAAAAGGCAAATTTCTAGGGCGAGGCCGAGAGGCTGACGCCGCCGCTTTCGCCGAGGTAGTTGAGAACCTTCGGTGGGGTCGACAGGAAGTAGCCGTAGGCTCCCGCTGCCGTGCCCTTCTGGTAGATGATGCCCTGGAACTTCGGCTTCGTGCCGTCACTGTGGTTGAAGGTGCCGCCGATGATGCCGGTGGCGCGATTGACGGTCAGGGTGAAAGTCGGGTTGGTGGCTGGGATCTTGGTGACCACATCACTGATGCTGAGGTTCACGGCCTTGTTGACTGACACGCTCAGCAAGCCGTCGCTCATGGCGAGGGCCGCATTGCCGTCCATATCGGCGGCGGGAAGCATGTCGCCCACGTTGCCGGGATCGCCGCCGTCGGGGGACTTGAGCACGCTCTGGCCGGCGGTCACCGCATATTTGGCGGCGCGCAGGTCAACCCTGATGCCTTCGGCCCAGCCGTATGGGTAGTGTTGAGTATTCAGCATGGGGCGGAACCAGAGCATGTCAGTCGCGCTCATGTCACTCTCCGTGTTGGTGCTGCTTAGCGCGACGTTGCCGAGGAGGCCCCCGAGCTTGTTGTAGAGCGGCGCATACAAGGGCCACACATTGGTATCGGACAACGCTGCGGAGCCGGTCACCGGCGTGGAGCCATCAGCCAGCGTGCTGGTGAAGGTGACGATACCGGCCTTGCTCACCTTGATCGTGGCGTACCCATCGCCTTGCGGGAATTCAGAATTCAAGGTAAACACGGGATCTTGGTTAGCGAGCACCTGGGTTTGGATGACGGCCGTGAACATGCCGGCGCTTTTGGCGGCGCCAAGATATTCATCGGGCACCGTCGTCGCTGGCGTCTTGCCGTCGTAGTGCGCGCGGAAAGCTTGAATGTCGGAGAGGAAAGCTAACCCACCGCGGTAGTATTGCTTCCCCGACCCGGTAATCATGTCGTTGGTCCCGGGGGTTTCGAGGTCCAGGTGCAAGGCCACCACGAGGCCATCGTTGGGCCTGCCGGCGCGCGGAACGCTCACGCTCAGGGCGCGAGTGGCGCCGAAACGGGCAGTGCCGGTGTTGTCAAAAACGCCCACCACGGGAAGCACCGAACCGTTCAGGGTCAACTTGCCAGTGAAGGCGCCAGTCGTTTCCACCTTCGCGGTGAAGCTGCCCTCAGTGTCGACGCTGGGTGTGGTGCCGAAGGGGGCAGGCTCAGTGGGACTGGCGCGCACCAATCCGTTGTAGTTGCCCGCCACGGCGATGAAGGGATTGGGGATGAAGTTCGCGGTGAGCACGAGGCCTTCCTGGAAGATAAACGTCAGGCTGGGCAGTTCTTGTTTGAACGGTGTAATGCCGGTGCCCGTAGTGTTGTTGACGATCCAGCCGTCGAATACAAAGCCTGCCTTGGGCTTGGCGATGACGGTGTAAGTCTTGCCGACTTCGCGATAAGTGCCGCCTTGGATGGGACTGCCGTAGTTGATAAATGACGGCGAGCCTTGGGTGGGGTTCATACTGACGAGCAGGGGGCGCAATACTTTGACGTTACGGCTGACGGTCGTAGTGTTTCCGGCGAAGTCTGTGGCTCTCAGTTCGATCACGTTGAAGCCCGAGATCGGGTAAAACGGTCCTATGTAGGGCCAGGCTATGGCACCAGGCATGTCGGACGTGACCGGTGTGAAGTCCGCCGGAGTGGCACCGGGGGTGATGACTCTGATCTCCACCATCTTCACGCCCTTGTTATCCGTGGCTGTGCCGCTGACGGTGATGGATGAGCCGCTGTCCACGCCGATGGTGGTGGTCGCAGACGCGAGGATGGTTCCGAAGGTTCCGACCGGAAAGAGATAGCTGGTGACCTGAACGCCCGGAGGCTGCGTGTCGGCGACGGGATTGAGCGCCGATGGGTCGATGATGGAGACTTTGCACGAGGCTGGGCTGCCGAGCACGACATCGCCTGTCGGGCTGCTGAGAGTGACGGTGAAGGTTTCATTTTTCTCCACCAACATATCGGGCGTGATCGCGATGATGATGTTCTGGGTCCACTGGCCATCGTCCCATGCGAGCTTCCATTCGGCTTGGGCTGTCTTGGGGGTGTAATCCTGCACGGATGCGGTGCCGCCGACGCTGCTGGTGGTATAGCTGACGCCGACCGTGCCGGTCAATGCCCCGGTGCGTAACACTGGGATGGTCACGGTGCCTTCGGTTTCATTGACGGAGACACCCGCCTTACTGAAGGAGAGGGCTTTGAGGGGCACCACTGGCTCGCAAACGATGGCGATGAAATCGGGAGATTGATTGAAGATATTGGAGAACAGAGTGCCGACGTGGGGTGCGGTGAACTTCATGATGTTCTGGTTGCCCGCATTGGCCACATAGAGATTGCCGGCGTCATTGAAGGCGATGCCGACTGGGTTTAGCAAGCCGTCGGCGGAGGTGGCGTAGTCGCCCATGTTGGTTCCCGTCGCGAGGTCGAACATGGTGACCACGCTGGTGATGTAGTTGGCCACGTAAAGCACACCGGCGCGAATGGCCACTCCCCGGGGTGCGCTGAGGCCGCCTGTAGTGGGCACGAAATCACTGACGAAGACTCCCGCGGCCGTGAACTTCTGGATGGTGTTGTTGTTGTGGCTCGCGGCGTAGATGTTGCCCGCGGCGTCGATGGCGATGCCGAATGCACCGTTCATGTTTGGGCTGGTGACTGGGAATGGCGGTACGGCAACGCCGGTGGCGCCGTCCAACCGCTGGATCGTGCTGTTGGTGTAGTTGGCGGCATACAAATCACCCGCGCTGTCAAAGGTCAGGCCGTAGGGGCCGCTCAAACCGGCGCTGGAAAACGTGGTGGAAGCGCCGCCGCTGGTCGGATACTGGAGGATCGCGTTGGCACCGCTGTTGGCGACATAGAGGAAGCTCGCCTTGATGGCCAGGCCTTTGGGAGTGCTCAAGCCGGTGGCGAAGGTAGTGGGTGTGCCGCTGGTGTCGAACTTGCGCAGGGTGCCGTTGTTGTAGGAGACGAAGATGGAATCCACACAATCGGGTTCGCTGCACTGGATACGGATCCTGTTGTTCTCCGCATCGGCGACGTAGAGCCTGCCGGTGCTGTCGATGGCGAGGCCGGCGGGGTGATTGAATTTTGCGCCAGTGCCCGTGCCGTCGGCGAAGCCTGGCGTATCCTCAACGCCTGCGAGCGTGGTGACAAAGCCCGCGGGCGTGATTTTGCGGATGGTGTTGCCGCCACCGTAGCCGGGAATTGAATTGCCCTGGTCGCTCACATACACATTGCCGACGCTGTCCACGGCGAGGCCACAGGTTCCGCCGAAAGGGGAGAAAGGGAAGAGAGGGCTGAAGCGTGCCGTGCCCGGGAGGCCGTCGGTGCAGCCGTATAGACCGGCGATCAAAGGATCGCCAGCGAGCGTGATGACACCGCCGCCGCCCGCAAGAAGCTTGCGCACGACCAGGTTGTCCGCCACATACACATTGCCCGCGCTGTCCACGGTTATGCCCCTCGGCGTGTTGAAGCGCGCGGCGGCGTTGCTGCCATTGATGTAGTCCGGGGTCATGGCCAGTCCCGCATAGGTCATGACGTTGCCCGTGGACAGAGTGATCTCCCGGATCGTCTGATTGCTCGCATCCGTCACGTAGAGCAACGAAGCCGCACTGTTCAGCGCCACGCCGAAGGGAGTGTTAAACTCTGCGGCAGCGCCCACGCCATCACTCGAGCCGATGGCTCCCGAGCCAGCGACGGTGGTCACAAACGTGGCCGACGTGGCTAGCTGAGTGAGGTCGATCTTGCGGATGCGCTGGTTGTTGTGGTCCGCCACATAGACGGCGGTGCCTGCACTGTTGACCGCGACGCCGGTGGGTCGGCTGAAGCGCGCGCCGGTGGCTGAGCCATCAGCGAACGCCGGTGTGCCGCTCTGTCCGGCAAGCGTCGTCACCACGCCCGCCGGGGTGATCTTGCGGATCAAGTGGTTGAGAGTGTCGGCGACGAAGGCCGTGCCGTCACCGGCCACCGCCACGCCCCAAGGCTGCTTGAACTCCGCCGCGATACCCGTGCCATCGAGCGGGCCCGCTGTTCCTGAGCCCGCCAGTGTGCCGAAGCACTGCGGTTCGTAGATGGGGGTGCAACGGCATTGATTCCTGATTCGATTGTTTTGCGCGTCCGCCACATAGAGTTTGCCCTGTGGGTCCACGGCGATGCCAGCGGGATAATTAAAAACGGCGCCGCCACCTGTGCCGTCTGCGTAGCCGGGTGAACCAACCACGCCGGCGAGGGTGGTGACAGAGCCTGCCGGGGTGATTTTGCGAATGGTGTGGCCTCGAAAGGTGGCGGGATTCCCCTGGTCGCTCACGTACACATTGCCGACGCCGTCCACTGCCAAACCGCAAGGGCCACCGAAGGGGCTGCCGGCAAAAAGATCGCTGAAGCGCGCGGTCGCGGGCAGCCCATCGTTGAAGCCGCCAAGGAACGGCACGGTGGGATCACCAGCAAGCGTGCTGACGACTCCGCCGGAAATCTTGCGCACGACCATGTTACCAGAGTCGGCGACATACACATTGCCGGCGATGTCCACGGCGATGCCCTTTGGGGTGTTGAAGCGCGCGGCGGCGTTGCTGCCATTGACATAATCCGGGGTCAGGGCCACCCCCGCATAAGTGGTCACGACGCCACCGGGGAGCGTGATCTCACGGATCGTCTGATTGCTCCCATCCGTCACGTAGAGCAACGTGGCCGCGCTGTTCAGTGCCACGCCGAAGGGATGGTTAAACTCCGCCAGCACGCCCGTGCCGTCACTCGCGCCCGCCGATCCCGTGCCTGCTACGGTCGTCACGGCGCCTCCAGCAGCGATCATGCGAATTGCATGGTTATTGCTATCCGCGACATAAACATTGCCCGCTGCATCCACCGCCACGCCAGTGGGCCGGCTAAATTGAGCCAGGAGCGGATTCGCGTTGTCGGTGAAGCCGATGGTGCCCGAAGTGCCCGCCAGCAAGGTCACGACACCCGCAGGCGTGATTTTGCGAATGGTATGGTCGAGGGTATCCGCCACATAGACCGTGCCATCGCCGGCCACCGCCACACCCCAAGGCTGGTTGAGCTAACCCGCCAGAGTTTCAAAGCA
>JAXMIV010000032.1:0-3352 GCA_034377045.1 Prosthecobacter sp.
GGGTTCACTTGCGGATCTCTGTGTAGTCCACCGGAAAGAAGTCCGCTAAAAAGGTTGGTGCTAGTGATGTTGGACGGCATGCCACCCACGCGAAGGAGGCGCGATGAAATGAACAGGGTTTGGCATGATAACGAACTGCCTTGCCTTATGCCAGCGCGTGGAGCGAGCAGAAAGTGGCCATCACGCTCCGCCGTGATGAGCACAGGGGCTCCGAAAGCCGGAAGCCTCTCGGTACTTCGATTCCGCGGTCTCCAAACAACGCGCTCAGCTCGTCACGGCGGAGCGTGACGGCTACTGTCCTGGCGGGTTTGCGAACCGGCCTGAATTCTTGTCCACGTTTTTGGGGGAGGCGATGTCGATGGGGACGGGCGGCTGTCGCCACGCCGATCCTACGGCGCGGTGGCGGCGTCAGATGGGGGCAAACCCGAAGCGGGCTTGAGGTCTGCCGAGGTCTTGTTTTTACCGCACATTGGGATTGGCAACGGCATGGCGAAATGATGGGATGGCGAGCTATGAGTACAGATCTTGAGCACCGAGTTAATTTGTTGGCCATTCAGGTGGAGGGGTTGGAGAGCCGGGAAAAGGGTCCTTTTCACGCCATCGATGCCGTGTCGAAGATCGAGATTCTTTTGGAAACGCGGATTCGTGGTCTGCAATCCCTGGTTTTGGAACTGGCGGTGGGTCAAGGAATCGATCCGCAAAAGGTCGCGGAAGTGCTGGAGAGGAAGTGCCGGTATTTTGAGGATCGCCACCGGCGTGACCTGGAAGGCCGAGTTTCCATTGATGAAGCGATGAGATGTGATGGGCGCGGCCCTGGGGAGGTGGCCAAGGATGACAAATGCCCTTCGTTGTTTGACTGACTCCTTTGAGTTCAATGCCGGTCGGGAGGCTGAGGATTGACGATTGAGGAACAAGGATTGTTGGTTTTTGAAGTGGGGAACCTGGGCCGGGAGGTGGCTGAGGGGAGATGTGTGGATTCAATTTAGGACTTGGGTCCCCTGCTCTTTCTGCTGGTCTTTCGGCCGGCGGCGGGCGTATTCTTGAGGGGCTGAGGAGGGATGTTTTATGATGAGGAACCGTCGATCATTTTTGCAGTCGGCCGCGGGGGCGGTGGCTTTGGGGGAACTGGGGTTTCTGGGGCGGCTGCCGTCGGTATCGGCGGCGGAGGCGAAGCTGCCGGCGGAGCTGGTGCGGTTTCATCCGGACATTGAGCCGCTGGTGCGGCTGCTGGAGGAGACGCCGCGGGAGCGGGTGCTGGAGGAGGTGGCGATGCGGGTGCGACGGGGTCTGAGCTATCGGGAGGTGCTGGCGGCGCTGCTGCTGGCGGGGGTGCGGAGCGTGCAGCCGCGGCCGGTGGGGTTTAAGTTTCACGCGGTGCTGGTGGTGAACTCGGCGCATCTGGCGAGTCTGGCATCGCCGGATGCGGAGCGGTGGCTGCCGATCTTTTGGGCGATCGATCAATTCAAGAGTTCGCAGGCGGCGAATGTGAAGGAGGGCAACTGGCACCTGGGACCGGTCGATGAGGCGGCGGTGCCGAAGAGTGACAAAGCCAAGGCGAGATTCATCGAGGCGATGGACAACTGGGATGAGGGCGCGGCGGATGCGGCGGTGGTGGGCCTAGCGCGGACGGCGGGAGCGGATGAGCTTTTTGAGATCTTTGCGCGGTATGGGGCGCGGGATTTTCGCGACATCGGTCATAAGGCGATCTATGTGGCGAACAGTTTCCGCACGCTGGAGGTGATCGGCTGGCAGCATGCGGAGGCGGTGCTGCGGTCGCTGGCGTATGCGCTGCTGGATCGTTCGCGCGACAAGGAGAACCCGGCGAAGGCGGACTTGCCGGCGGATCGGCCGTTCCGGCAAAATCTAGAGCGGCTGGGACGCATCGATGCGGGCTGGCTGGATGGTCAACGGAGTGAGGGAGCGACGAAGGATCTGCTGGCGGCGGTGCGGATGGGCGCGCCGGAGGACTTGAGCGAACTGACGGTGAAGCTGATCAATGCGGGTGCGGCGCCGCAGTCGATCTTTGACGGGTTGTTTGATGGCGCGGGCGAGCTGCTGATGCAGGCGCCGGGGATTTTATCGCTGCATGCGATGACGTTTACGAATGCGGTGCATTATGCGTGGCATCGGACGCGCAACGATGAGCTGCGGCGTCTGTTGCTGCTGCAGAACGCGGCGTTTCTGCCGCTGTATCGGGGTGACCGGCCGGACAAGGAAGCGCTGCACATCGACAGCCTGGAGCCTTTGGCGACTGAAGCGAAAGGCGATGAGGCGGTGGCGGAGATTTTTGCGGAGATCGGCAAGGACCGGCTGAAGGCGGCGCGCAAAGTGCTGGGGTATCTGCAAACGGCGGACGGCAGCGCGAAGGCGATCGCCGATGCGGCGCGGCGGCTGATCTTTTTGAAGGGCAACAACTCGCACGATTACAAGTTCAGCGCGGCGGTGCTGGAGGATTATGAGCGGCTGGCGGCGCCGTGGCGGGACCGGCTGCTGGCGGCGAGTGTATTTTACCTGCGTGGTTCGGGAGAGCCGGACAATGAATTGGTTAGGCGGACGCGGTCGGCGCTAGGGGTGTGAGGGACGGGTGCAGTGAGTCTCCGCCGGGGAACGCGGGGCGGTTTAGCCCTACTCTGAGCGCGGTTCATGCCGTTACGCGTGATGAGTGAATTTTAATGGTTGGGGATGCTAAAAGCCCTATTGTGAATTGTGTTTTTCAAGATATTTGATTGGCGGGTCGGCAGGCATCTTAAATGGAAGTTGGCGAATTTGGATTGATGCGCGTGGCATGGGACTTGAGCGCAAAAACGCAAGACAAGTGACGAATTCTCGGTTATGGTTAGACTACTTTCAAGTCATGTACATCGGGCTCATCGCAATCGGCCTTCTGCTGGCGCTGACGGTGATAATTTGCGTCATGGGCATCCGGCGCTCCTTGCGGTCGCGCGACGATCATAAGAAGTGGCGTGATCCGTGAATGGCTTTGGCGAGCTATCAGGCAGAAGATTGACAGACCCTGAAAGCAGTTGACGCCGAGCTGTGGTGGCATAATCATCTTTATGGCGATTGAAGAAGTGTGGATCACGACGCAGATTGAGGCCGCCACGAAGGAGTTCGGTGCGTTGCATCCTGAAATGGCACCGACGTTGGTCGATCTGCTGATCAGGATGGCGGCCATGGAACTCGGGCGATCGGCGGGCGCCAGCAGTCTCGCACAACGGGCGAAGGTGATTTCCGAGGCGGCAAAAACGGCGCCTTCCCGCGGCGATTGAGACGAAAAGGAGCCAGGCGGCGTTTCTCCCCTTCCCTGCCCTTGGCAAACGGCTCGGCAAGGACCTGCCAATGGAACGAACCG
>JAXMIV010000033.1:0-3163 GCA_034377045.1 Prosthecobacter sp.
GCTCGATGAACCATTCGTTGCCCTTCTTGTCTTCAATGATCGTGGGCGAATACGGCACCATGGCCGCGGGCTGCTGTGCCCTCGCGGAGGTGGGCGAGAGAAGAAGCGAAAGGAGAAAAAAGCACGGCTTCATGGCTTGGCCGGAAGGGGTTTCGGAGTGGCGATCTCGGAGATTAGAAGCCAGGGCACCTTGAGCAATTGGTCGCCGCGTTTCCAAGTTAAAGCATCTGTCACGGCGCTGCCGCGTAAGGCTGATCCGGAGATCGTGGCAATTTCAAGAAGGGGCGAACCGTCGTCGGGACTCACTTCAACCCGAACACGCTGGATCTCCGCCACCGGCACCTGGATGGCGCTTGTATTCGTGGCCAGGACGATATGTTTCTGACCCCACGTGCCGGTGAATAAACTCGCATCGGTCGTTTGCAGGCGCGAAATATCGGTTGCCGCAGGTGGCAATTCTTGGCGCCCCAACACCGACATCAAATCGCTCCATGTCGTGGCATAGGCAACACATGAGGTGAGGGAGGAATTGGCTGCCGGCGTGCTGAACCACGCATGAATGCGGCTGCCATCCGTGAGCAGAATTTCCTGACCCATTTCCGGCAATGGCAATGGCCGGAGGCTCGCGATCTGATTCCAGGGTACGTCCATGCCACCGCCCGCCCAACGCAGGTGCACCGCTCCTGGCAATACGGCGGGGATTCCGTGAACGTCACCGTTCTGGCTGACCCACAATGCTGCGAATTTCGCGGACTGGTGATCCTTGTCGTTGGTCCGGAGAATGAGTGTGTCGAGACTTTCGGGGGTGAGCTTTAGCGTTCCCAAAGAAGCATCCTTGAAGCTCGCTTCCTTCCAGGTCAGAACGCCGCCGGCCACCGTGCCATCGCGCAGATAAACCCGCGCCTTCCGGCCCATCCCGGCGCCGCCCTGGATGGCCGCGACATCTCCCAGCGGAAATGTCCGGTCTGCATCGTGCGTCTTCAAGCGCAATTCGGCTGCGCGGAACTCTCCCTTCAGCACGGGACCACCATTGAGCACCACGTGATCATGCTCCGGGGTGCGTTCGATCTTCAGACCTTCGCAAAGAGCCTTCACCAAAGGGGGATCAAACAAAGGCTGCTTTGGCCGTGGCGGTGGTTTCGCTTCACCCTTGGCCGTGGCTGCACGGATCGCCACCGGGGGCTTTGCAGATTCCTTCACCCGTTGTGCATCGATCGCCCGGGTGTTCGGCGTATCGAAGCAGGCAAATAGACTCAGCAGCACTGTCTGGAACCATCGTGTGCGCGTCATTCGCTGAGGATGGCTGGAGGAACTGCAAATTGCAACCGCGCCGTGCATGGCTCTGACCGACAAACCTCAGATCCTCCCCGCCGCCTTCAAGTCCAGATACTGATTCGCCAGCGCCACCGGCAGGTTTTGCGCCGTTTCATCCACGGTGAAAATCCGGTTTGCGCGCAGGGTATTGAGCAAATGCGAGCGCTGCTGAAAGTAGTGGCATAGAGCGCCGTAGCCGAGCGCTTCCTGCAGATTACTGACGGGGTGCGCGGCGCGTTTTTCCATTTCGGCCTCCCGCAATGTGGCGACCAGCACGAGATGCCGTCGCTGCATTAGGCGCACCGCGGTCATGAGATGCGTGCTGTCTTCACTGCGCAGGTTGGTCATCAGGATCACCAGGGCGCGGCGCTTTTGCAGGGCCATGACGCGCTCGGCGGCTTCCGAGAAATCACTCGGCTCCGTGGTCGTCTCATAGTCGTAAAGGTGATTCAACAGCTTGGGCATCGCGGGGGTGCCCTTCACGGGTTTTAGGGAACGTGTAGCTCCGCCGAAGCCGACGACACCCACTTCATCACCCTGCCGCAGGGCGATGTAGGAGATCAGCAGCATCGCATTCAGGCAGTGGTCGAACTGACTGAGTTCACCGTCCATTGCGCGCATGCGCCGGCCGCAGTCCGGCACCAGGATCAGGCTTTGATTGCGCTGCTCTTCATAGTCGCGGCTTACCAGCGTCTGCCGCCGGGCGGTTGCCTTCCAATCCACGCGGGACAGGATATCGCCGTCCTGATATTCGCGCAGTTGATGGAAGTCCAGTGTCGCGCCCATGCGCCGGCGTTTGACGATACCCATCTGCTCCTCGCGATTCGCCGTGGCCAGGAGGGCAAAGCGCACCACGGGTTCATAATTGGGATAACAACGAGTTTCGCTCGATCCGCCGATGCGGTACAACCTTCGCCACAGGCCTAACGAAGATTGTGCCAAAACATGCGCAGCGCTGAAGATCTGCATGCCGCGTTGCGTGAAGTGCGCGTCATAGCTTAGGTCCACCAGTTCATTCGGCGGCAGCACACCTTCCCAAGGCAGACCCTGCGCCACACCGCGCGGCGGCAGTCCATCATGCACCATCACCCGCAGGGGCCGGCGCAACGTGTGCCGGAGGGTCAGCGTCACCACGGAATCCATGCCCAATGCAAACCGCCCCGGCACGGAGCGCTCCGCTGACAGCGCTCGCTTGCGTGGCAACGTGAAAAAGTCCGCAACCATCCCCAGCAAAAGCAGGCCGCCCGCACCTACCCATCCCCAGAAGAAAGTCGGCCAGATCGATGTCGCCAATCCAAGCAGCGTCCATAAGCCGAGCAGGCGCAGGGTGACGATGGAGGGGCGCATGAGCGGCGGTTGATTCCTATGGCGGCGGCTTACTGCCGGGGAGCTTCGACACTTCGAATGACACTTTCCAGCACCTGATCCACCGTTTGTCCGCTGATCGACACCTCGGGCGCCAGCGCCACACGATGACGCAGTACTGGCAGCGCCGCGCGCTTCACATCGCCAGGAGTGATGAAACTCCGGCCATCCAGCAGGGCATAGGCCTTGGCGACACGCACCAGGCTGATCGCGCCGCGGGTTCCCGCGCCGAGGGCGATCGCGCCATTCGTCCGTGTAGCTCGAGTCAGATTCACCGCGTAGTGGACCACCGATTCCACCGCATCGACCGCGGCCGTTTCCTGCTGGGCGGCGAGGATGTCGTCCGGCGTGCAAACCTGCGTCACCAGGTTTGGTGACAGGCCGCGGCCGCCGGCGGCTGCCGACACGGCCTTGACGATCCAGCCTTCGTCCTCGGCGTTCGGATAATCGATGAGCACCTTCAGGAGAAAGCGGTCAAGTTGCG
>JAXMIV010000034.1:0-4616 GCA_034377045.1 Prosthecobacter sp.
TATCAATCACGAGGTCATACACCGCGGCGGTGTTTCCGGTCTTGTCATAAATATAATCGGTCATCGCGTCGAGCCACGGAAGCCTTTCGACTTCATCACCTATTTGAAACCCGTGTGTGAGTATCGTCAGGCCCCCGGCCCAAGATGTCAAAGTGCTGCCACCAAAAATGATGAACAGGGTTCCACCAACGGCGGAGCGACGAAAGAATTGCCGTGCCCGGGAAAACAAGCTGCGATCATGCTGTGAGCGCTGAATCAAATTTGCTTTCATAGGCGGACATCTTGAACTGTTTCAATCGCTGGTTATTCCAGCCTTTTCCCAGGGGGGTCGGCTCCGAGACTAAGAAGTTACGCCCCCTGGTCAATAACTGATTTGCACATTTTGCGCCCCAACAGGGCGTTCCGCATTTTCTGAATGCTGCTTGGTATGACAGGTGCCTCTGTCCCCTTCCGAACAAAAAGCTTTGCGCCAGTTTGGCGCTGCCGTGCGCCGTGAGCGTACAGCGTTGGGAATGACCCAGGAGCGGCTAGCAGAACTGACGCAACTCCACCTGCGCACCATCCAGAAGATCGAGGCTGGGGACATCAATGTCCTTCTCACCACCGTTCAGCGGATCCATCGCAAACTGGGATGTTCCTGGGATAGTTTGATGATCTAGCCAACGCGGAGCGAGCCAAGCTGAAGCAACCCAGGACACCCGGAAAACCCAAGCGCAAAACCACCCGCTCGGCTTCCTTATCAGCCTTTGGCTCGGGTGTCGCATTCCAATCGACTCCCCTCCCGCTCCTGGCCCCTGCCTCCTGCCCAGACTCCACTGTTCAAAAGACCTGAGACCGCTTGACTTTTCCTCCCTCTGGCGCGATACTTCCGACGTCAGAACATCAACTGTAAACCCCGCGAGCCTGCTACTCTTTGGCAGACAACTCGACGGCGATTCCCCCACCGCCCATGAGAATCATGGAGAACGGATAGGGGTGATTCCGGCATGAGCAGAAGAGCTCCAAAGTCATGGCCTGCGTTGCTTCATCCTCGCCACCCTCGTCTTCACCCATCCGGGCAGCTTCGCTGGCTGTCTCGCGCCGCTCGGCTCGTCATTAAACCCTCACCATCCGTGTCATCTGTGAAATCCGTGGTTAAAAAACTCCCCGTCCTTTCAGCCTCAAAAATGGGAATCTGGGGACGTTTGGGGATACCAAATCCCCATCACATCTCCCTCAACCTCAACTATTTACAGCCTGAATCCACAAATGGGGATCACAAAAAAAATGTCCCCATTTCCCCCGTAAGTCCCTTTCCCAATATCCGCGGCAACCTGTCCTCCGAGCGGAGTGGAGCGACACCGCCAACCGAAGGGTGCCCGAAGGGCGAATCGCGAGAGGCGCGATTCGGCAACCTCTTCAAGCGAAGGACGGGGCATGTTTCCTGTCTAGCCACCATAATTCTGCGGGCAATCCCCATCATGATCACTTTCCCCTCAGATCTGTGCCCTCTGCGGTATCTGCGGTTCAATCTCCCGCCGCAGCGCAAGCTGAAGAAATAAACTTAACCGTTACGAATAAAGTATTGCGAGCCACTCAAATTTCTGAGAATCTACGGAATCACCGTGATTCGCTCCTATTATTACAGCGGCCCGGAAAACTTGGCATCCCAATTGCGCCAGGAAGCACAGACGTCCCCATCAGGTAAGTCCACGCACCAACCCACCAACTATCCAACATGGACCGCGACGACCACTCCGCCACCGTAGCTCCTACTCTCATTGCTTCCAACGATCCCGGTTCCTCGCCCATCACTCTTCTCCCCTCCGCCCCCCATGCCCGAAGGCGCAAGGCTGGCGCCAATGCCCGCCTCCGCGGCTCCGGTGTGCCCGTAGGCACCAAGACCTTTGTCCTCGACACCAATGTCCTCCTCCATGATCCGGCCTGCATTCACCGCTTCGCCGAACACCGGATCTGCATTCCGGTGGATGTCCTGAGCGAACTGGATCGCTTCAAGATTGAGATGACCGAACGCGGCGCCAACGCCCGCGAGGTCCATCGCGCCTTAATGAAGGTTTTCTCCGCCCCTGACGCCTCCGTGACGGACGGTGTGCGCACCCCCGGCGGCGGCAATTTGCGGGTGGTGGTGTACGATCCGCAACTGGCCAACGAACTGCGCAGCTTGCAGGAGTTTCAGCGGATCTTCCCGGGTCAGGAGAAAATGGACCATCGCATCCTGGCTTGCGCCCTGTGGCTGCGCGAACAAAGCAGCACCCCGGTCATCCTGGTGTCCAAAGATTTGAACATGCAGCTCAAAGCCCGGGCCATGGGCATCGACTGCGAAGATTACCTGCACGACAAAGTCGAGCCGCGGGAAGTCTCCAACTTTGAGATCGCGCGGGTGGACGTGAACGGCCACGAACTGCAACGTTTCGCCAGCAGCGGCCAGATCGCTCTGCCGGCCAATCGGATGCCTGATGTGGCGGTGAATGATTACGTACTTTTGGTTACCGCCGAAAAGACGTCGATGCCCGCGCGCCTGAATGCGCAGGGGGAACTCTGCCGGCTGATGCACACACCGGAGGCCATCAAGGTGGGCAACGGCCGCGCGGTCAAGCCCATGAACCTCGGTCAGGCCTGCTTGTTGGACGCGTTGATGGATCCACAAATCTCCCTGGTCACCTGCTACGGCCAGGCGGGCACGGGCAAAACCCTCCTGGCGGTGGCCGCCGGCCTGTCCCAGGTCTTTGGCAAAACCTACCATGGGATGACCGTCAGCCGGCCCATTGTGGCCATGGGTCAGACGGTGGGCTTTCTGCCGGGCTCCCTTCAGGAAAAGATGCGCCCCTGGCTGCAGCCGGTTTATGACGCCCTGGATCTGCTCATGCGGCCGGTGGACCATCAGCAGGGGCCGGCGCGCAAAAAGAACCGGTTTTTGCCAGAACCGCCGCTGCATCAGGAGGCCGCCGCGCCTTACGACCCCCTGATCCAGCAAGGCGTTATTGAGATTGAGGCCCTCTGCTACATTCGCGGCCGCTCGATTCCAGACCGCTTTTTCGTACTGGACGAAGCCCAGCAGTTGACGCCGCTAGAGGCCAAGACCGTGGTCACCCGCATGTCCCGGGGTTCCAAGCTGGTGCTGGTTGGCGATCCGGCCCAGATCGACAATCCCTATGTGGACAGCCGCAGCAACGGGCTGGTTTACACCCGGCAACGCATGCGGGGGCAGGTATTTGCCGCCCACGTCCCGCTGGTCAAAGGTGAGCGCAGCCCCCTGGCTGAGGCGGGCGCGCGGCTGCTGTAAGAGCGTTTCTTCGGCTTTTCGCGGCCAAGGCCAAAAAATTGTGTCGCGAAAATTTCGTGAAATTGGGAGAAACGGGACGGCGTTACAATGCGCCACGCAAGGGTTTGGTACAAACCCACCCCCTTTCGCGCACCGAACCAAACACGAACCAAATCGACAAATCATGAAACTGATCACCACGATCCTGGCCACTCTGGCCTTCGCCAGCCTTGCCACCTACGCTGCTGATGAAGCCAAGAAGGCCGACAAGCCGAAGCAGGACCCTGAAAAAATGTTCGCCAGGAAAGATGCCAATGGCGACGGCAAGCTTAGCAAGGAAGAATTCCTCAAAGGTGCCAAGGACGCCGCGAAGTCCGAAACACAGTTCACCGCCAAGGACAAAGACAAAGATGGCTCCGTGAGCAAGGAAGAATACCTGGCCGCTCCGAAGAAGAAGAAAAAGGACGCCTAATCCCCTGGGAAGCGGTGATTCAAACTGCCGCTTTTCAAGCCAAGCCGCACACGCCCCGGGCGAGTGCGGCTTTTTTCTTGGCCTCTCAGATGAAAGCCCGGAGCCCCAAGCGCCGAAATACTTTTGTGCCCACACGATTCCTGTTCCTTTCCGCCCTGCTGACCCTGGCTGACCCCGCCAGAGCCCTGGACTATACCCGCGAGATCAAACCCTTGCTCAAGGCGCAGTGCATCAAGTGCCATGGAACCATCCTTCAAAAAGGCGGTCTGCGATTGGATACAGCGGCAGCGGCGCGCCGCGGTGGCGACCGAGGCGCCGCCATTATTCCCGGACGTGGCGATGACAGCCTCTTGGTTCAGGCGATCCAGGGCGCGCATGCGGAAATTCCGCAAATGCCTTATAAGCGCGGTCCCCTCGATGCCGCCCAGATGGCGCTGTTGAAGCAGTGGATCGACGAAGGTGCGCAAGCTCCTGCCGACGAGCAGCCCAGCGATGACCGCCATTGGGCCTACGGGGTTCCCGCCCGGCCGCCCGTGCCGAAGCTGCGCCGCCAGCCCGGCAACCCCATTGATGCGTTCATTCAGGACCGCCTGATCCGCGAGGGCCTGCAACCGTCACCGCCTGCGGCTGCGGAAACTCAGATGCGCCGGGTTTGGCTGGATCTCACCGGACTGCCGCCGAAGGGAGAAGAAACCGCTGCCCTGGCCGCGGGAAGCAACGGAGGGGCGGCGCCGCTTGCGAGGCCCCGGCAGTGTCGCGTCGAGCAGGAGAGCCGGCGCTGGCTCCACGGAGGGCTCGGCGGAGCGCACAGAGAATTTGACTTCGACGGGGCCGCCGAGCACGCCGGCCAACGCTCGACTGACGGGCCCGCGGCACTTGGAT
>JAXMIV010000035.1:0-10545 GCA_034377045.1 Prosthecobacter sp.
ATCTGCGCAGATTTGGAGCACCGCACCACCCGCCCGCCTAACAAGAATCGCGGCCGGATGGTTTTTTGGATCCATCCGGCCACCATTTAATCTATCACCGAGGGTGATTTACTGCTTGCACTGGCGTTGGCAGGTCGGCGACTTGCGCACTGCGGGGCTGTTGCAGTCCACAGAGGTCGGCGCTGACATTCCCTTCGGCAAGGAGTTGTTGGTCACCAGCATGCTGCCGCAATGCCCGGATTGCGCAGGCGCAAAAGCCGTCGGGACATTGGATTTCGTGCTGGGAGTACTCAGCCGAGCTGCCGGCTGATTGGCAAATGCGCCGCCACTCAATGCAACTGCGGCGAGGATCAATTTGAATGTAAGCTTCATGGTATTTGGTTGGTTGATGTTACTTGAGCGTTTGCTCAACAAATGGATTCTGGCGCAGATCCCCAGTTGCTGCTCTGCGTCCAGTGCCAGGGACTGCGCATATTTTGTGCTACGCCGCGCCAGAGGGGACGCAAAGATTCTTTTGCCAGCCATCCCACTTGCCGCTTGTCATCGTCGCGACTGACGGGAGAAGCCGAGGCCTCACTTTTTCTCCAGCTTGAGGGGGATGCTGATCACCAGTCCGGCAAAGCGGGGAGTCGTGGGGAGATCGGAGAACATCTTGGTGTGGCAGCCGATGCAACTGGAGCGCAGCAGAATGGGCGTGGCCCGTTGGTACACGCCGTCGCCGACGAGTTCGAAATCTTCCTTGCCGGTGGCGAGCGCCGCCGCGGCCTTCTTCTCAAACTCGGTCGCAGGTGTGTGGTTGATGCTCATCGCCTTGGTGTTCACGGAGATCCAGTTCGCCTTGTCGCCGGAGAGCCCGTCCATTTCCTCAAACACATCCTCCATCGCGCGCGCCGGCAGGACCGGCCCGTCGTGCCGGAAATAGCGGTGATGCATCACGTCCAGCGTGATCGAGTAAACATCGTGCAGCAACTTCGCCCGCTCACGAGCGATCGCGACTGCAGCCTCAAGTTTGCCGCCCGCGGGTGCGGCAGCGGTGGGCCGGCCTTGGGGTTGCGCGGCCTCTGCCTTTTTGCTCCCGCCCGCCTCCTGCCCAAACAAAATCCCGGTGGCGACGACGACCCCGGCGAGGAGTGCCAGAAGTGAGCCTGTACTTTTACCAGACGCTGAAAGATGCGGAGTGAGCTTTTTCAACATGGGGGAAGTTTACTACGCGCCGATGGGGTCCATTCTTTTGCGGGTGTGAGCGTGAGGCTTGAGTTGGCGACGCGGAAGACTCCCAATGATCGGCTCACTCCAACTCCAATCCAAGAGGCCGGGCTCCGTGAAGGCGACGCCATAGGGGACGACCGGGCTGCGCCACAGTCATCCTACAGCCCTGCGCCGCGAGTCATTTGCAAAACCGGCAAAATGAGGAAGGCAGGAAAGCAGGAATTGATTGCCAGGACTCAGCCGTTTCTGGGACAGGCAGAGGCATGGAGGCAGAGGAATGAATTTCTTTGAGACTCAAAGATTGCTTGGCCCCCTTCCTTTGCCCTCAAGATTGGGAAGGCTGCCAGATTCATAGGGTGAGGCAAGCGGTAGGCAAGGCTCCGGTTGTCAACGGCTTCGTTTCGTCAGGCAGGCCCTTACTTTTTGCCCAAGATCTTCTTTACTTTCTCGGTTAGCACCTCACGCGACACTGAGCCGCCGCTGGCCTGTCGCGCCTGCACCAGCGCCCTTTTGATTTGCTCGCCAGATGCGGAAGGGAAATGCTTTTGCATCGCTTCGACGAAGTACTGAACTTCATAGTCTTCGCCCAGGGCTACCCGCGACCGATCAGCCGCGCCTCTTTGGTTGGGGTCATCACTCATGCGTCTGAATCGAACCGGCGGGCGAAATTGGCCTCCCCTTCCGGATCGAAAGGCCTCGCGACCCGTGTAGAACCCCGTTCCATTGAGATAGGGCAAAGGAATGGATGGCGAAGGAATGAATTTTTGGGAAACTCAGTGATTCCTTTGCCAATCATGGACGGCGAAGAGGCTTGTGCGGACTGGGGCACCCTCTCGACATTGGAGCCGCAGCGAAGCGGTGACAGACAGACGAAGGCTGCCCGCAGGGCGAGCGCAACGAGCCCTGCGTCGCGTCCGTGAGTCGCTGAAGAGGTAGGCTTCGGCATGACCCAGGAACTTCATCCCGAGGCCGAACGAGAGCTTCGCGAAGCAGCCTAATGGTACGGTGAGCGAAGTTTGTTTGCCGCTGAACGCTTTGTCTCTGCCATCGAAGCTGCGGTTGAAAAGGTGCTGCTTGATCCCAAACGCTATCAAGGTGTTGGGGATGGCGTGCAGGTCTTTCGTTTGGATCGCTTTCCCTACAAGCTCTACTACGAGTTCGGCATAACCCAGCAGCACGTACGCTTCCTTTGCATCATGCACAACAAGCGCCGTCCCGACTATTGGCGAGGCCGAGCCGCTGAATGATTCCCCAGTGGACCTCTCCCAAGAGTGCGCCCGCCAGGAATCGAACCTGGATAGGCGGCTTCGGAGACTTCTTGACGGGGCGCAGGCAGGCCGCAAAGTGCTTCCATGCTTCTGACCGCTGTCTTGATGCCCGCTGAAGAGGGAGGCTTTGTCGCCCTCAATCCTGAAACCGGCACGACCACGCAGGGAGAAAGCGTGCCTGAAGCTCTCGACAATCTCCGCGAGGCCACGGCGCTCTATCTTGAGGAGTTCCCGCTGGCGAACGCAGGTCAGCCGCTGTTGACGACGTTCGAGGTCGCCGCCCATGCCTAAGTTGCCACGAGTTCTCTGGCGCTGAGGCCGTTCGAGCCCTTGAGCGGCTGGGCTTCGGTGTCGTGCGTCAGCGCGGTAGCCACATCGTCATGCGTCGTGGCGCGTCCGGCTGTGTGGTTCCCAACCACCGGGAAATCAAGGCCGGCACACTTGCAGGCGTTTTACGGCAGGCGGGCGTATCCGTAGAAGAGTTTGTGGCTGCACTTTGAGCAGATCCTGACAAACCCTGCCCATGAAGCCGTGTGCGTGGCTTTTGCTTGGAAGTATCCACCTCTTTTGAGGCTGGTGCGCCCGCCAGGAATCGAACCTGGATATGCGGCTTCGGAGACCACCATTCTATCCGTTGAACTACGGGCGCTTGTTTGAGTGACTGGTGGCGTTGCCACCGGGTCGGGAGGCCATGTGTCGCATGAAGGGCGGAGGTCGGCAAGTCGTTTCGTGTGGGAGACGGACATCCGTCCTTCGCTAAAGCTACGGAGGACAAGGGGGGCGGAGATCGCAGAGAGGGATCGGGTTTTACCCATTGAATGGAATCTTTGCGCCCTCCGCTCCTTTGCTCCTTTGCTCCTTTGCTCCTTTGCTCCTTTGCTCCTTTGCTCCTTTGCTCCTTTGCTCCTTTGCTCCTTTGCTCCTTTGCTCCTTTGCGGCATTTTGGGGGTGCTGCCCTGGTGTGTGAGCCGCCGCGGCAGGGCGTTTCACTCCAACTCCGGACTCACCGCACGATCACTTTTGATCCGGGCCTAACCAATTGGGGGAGGCGGATGGCGTCCCAGTTGGCGAGGCGGACGCAGCCGGCGCTGCGGGCGCGGCCGATGGTGCGGGGCTGGGCGGTGCCGTGCAGGCCGATGCCGGATTTGGTTAGGCCGCACCAGAGGATGCCGACGGGGCTGTTCGGGCCGGGAGGGAGCTGATAGGCTTCGGCGCCACGGACGCCGGCCTCGAGGAACTGCTTGTCGTAACGAAAGCTCGGCGTGGTCATGATGGTCTTCACGGCCCAGGTGCCGATGGGGATGAATTCGGGTTTGCCGGGTGTGATGGGGAAGGCGGCGAGCATGCGCTCATCGCCGCCATAGAAGGCGGCCATGCGTTCGGTGGTGTCGACGACGATGGTGTGCGCTTCCAACTCCGGGTCCGCGGGAAAGCTCTTCATCGGCTTCACGTCCTCGATGCGAAAGGAGCGGACGTTGGGCACGACGACGAGGTCGCCGACGTGAAGGGCGGCCAGTTTCTTTTGCGGATTGATGAGGGCGAGGAAGGTTTCGTCCGTGTGAAAGCGCTCAGCGATGAGTTCGGCGAGGCTGCGGTAGGCCATGGCGGGGAAGTTGACTTGCTCGGCGGGATCTTCAGGCAGCAGGGGATCGACAAACTTGAGCAGTTCCGGGCGGATTTTGAAGGCGGCAAAAATCACGGGCACCTCCTGCTCCGCCGCGGTGATGGCGTGGGTCCAGTTGTAGAGGTCCCGGTGACCGTTGGCGTAGTTGTAATTCACCACCGCCTTGTACGTGAACTCGCCGATGGCGCCGTCGAGCTTGCCGGGGCCGAACAAATGATTGTCCAAAAAGATTTGCAGGCGCAGGACGATGTTCTTGTCCGTGGGCACGGAAGGATCATCGCGGCCCGGGCCGGTGTCCTGGGCGTGGAGACTCAGGGGCAACCAGACTAGGGTCAGCCAAATGAAAATTCGCAACACGCCACGAATGTTAGGACGGGTTTGCGGTTTGGCAATAGGCCAAGGCTACAGACCAAACACTGTAGAAGTTGTGGGCTGCGGCCATTCCCTTGTCTTGAACAATATTCCTACCAATCCATTTTCCTACCATTGATTCTGGAGTTATCCCGGCAAGCTGGCGCGGGAATTCGGGGGGCTTTTTTTGGGTAGGAAGATTGGTGGTAGGAATATTTTTCCGAGATGGTGATTTGGGGGGACGGGATGTGATTTGACATCGGTCACCCTTTGGTGAAGGACCTCAAAAAGGCGCAGCTTTCTTGATTTCAGGTCCAAGACTTGGGCGCAGATTCCGGAGGATTCATACGGATTACTCGGATTCAATGACGATCCAAGGGACGGCATTGGTTCCGGCTCTGCAGGGTCGGAATGTCGAGCTACGCCGCATCCAACCCAAACGCCGTGTGCACGGCGCGGGCGGCTTTTTCGATTTCGCCTTCTTCGACGATGACGGAGACTTTGATCTCGGAGGTGGAGATCATGAGGATGTTGGCGCCGACTTCACCGAGGGCCCGGAACATCTTCGCGGCGACGCCGCTGTGGCTGCGCATGCCGATGCCGACGACGCTGAGCTTGGCGATGCCGGCCTGGGTGCGCAGGGTGACTTTTTCACCGAGGCTGGGCAGGATGGCCTTGAGGGCGGCTTCGGCCTTCGGCAGGTCAGCGGCGCTGAGGGTGAAGGAGATGTCGGTCTCGCCATCGAAGGAGACGTTTTGGACGATGACATCGACCATGATGTTGGCGCTGGCGATGGCGCCGAAGATGGCGGAGGAGACGCCGGGGCGGTCGGCGACGTCGTCGATGGTGACTTTGGCCTGGTTGCGTTCAAGGCTGACGCCGCGGACGACCACGGATTCCATGCCGGGGGTTTCTTCTTTCACAAGGGTACCAGGGTTGTTGTTCATGCTGTTGCGCACTTCAAAGAGCACACCAAACTTTTTCGCAAATTCGACGCTGCGGCTTTGCATCACTTTGGAGCCGCTGCTGGCCATCTCCAACATTTCGTCGTAGCTGATTTCTTCGATCTTGGTGGCGCATTTGACGACGCGGGGATCGCAGGTGTAGACGCCGTCGACATCGGTGAAGATCTGGCAGAGGTCGGCTTTGATGGCGCCGGCCATGGCAATCGCGGTCAAGTCGGAGCCGCCGCGGCCGAGGGTGGTGATTTCGCCATTGGCGGTCTGGCCCTGGAAGCCGGCGAGCATGACGATGTTGCCTTCATCGAGCATCTTGTGCACGGCATCGGGGGTGATGTTGACGATGCGGGCCTTGGTGTGGACGCCGTCGGTGGAGATGCCGCCCTGAGCGCCGGTGAGGGAGACGGCCTTGCCACCGAGGTCGTTGATGGCCATGGCGGTGAGGGCGATGGTGGTCTGCTCACCGGTGGCCAGCAGGACATCCATTTCGCGCTCGGAGGGTTCGTGCGCCTGGGAGACTTCCTTGGCCAGCTTGATCAGGTTATCGGTGACACCCGACATGGCGGAAACGACGGCGACGACTTGGTTGCCGGCGCGCTGCGTTTCCAGGATGCGGCGCGCGCAGTTGCGGATGCGCTCGGGATTGCCGACGGAGGTGCCGCCGTACTTCTGGACGATAAGGGCCATGGCTGGGGGAAGGGGCGCGACAATGGCACGGGCGGCGGGGGGCGCAAATGAGAAATGCGAGGCCGGTGGGCCTCGCAATCCGTGCGTTTGAGATTTTGGAAGCCGGAGCGGCTTATTTTCCGATGGTGCCGTTGAAGCCGGCCTTGTTGAGGGCGGTGAGAAGGTCGCTTTCGGTGAAGTCGCCTTGAACCGTGAAGGTGGTTTCTTTGGCGACGACGGTGGAACCGGTCACGCCGGGAACCGACTTCACGGCTTCTTCGACAGCGGTGACGCACTTTTTGCAGCAAAGGTGGGCGCCGGTGACGGTGGCGGAGGTGAGCTTCTTGCCGGGCTTGGCAGCGCTGGAAGACGAGGAGGCAGAAGGGGATTCCGCATCGCTGGTGCCGAAGTAGCCGGCGGCGATGATGGCCTCGACGGCTTTCTTGGCGTTCATCTTGGACTTGGCGACGATTTTGACGGTCTTGCCTTCCGGGGTGACGGTCACGTCCTTGATGTCCTTGGCGGCACCAATGATGCCGTTGTTGCAGCTCTTGCAGCAGTTGTGCACGCCGGAAAGGGTGACGGTGGTTTCGGCGGCAGTGGTCAGGGAGGCCACGGAAAGAAGAGCGAGGGAGACGATAAGCGGAGTTTTCATGAGCGGTGTATAGACGTGTTGGCGTGGGGGATTCTTTGGGAAAAGTTTTGCGGCCTCATCGGCGCACGGCGGTCATAAAGCCGCGGCTGACGACGGTGTCTGCATAGGCTCCGGGGGTGAATCCGGCCTCGGTCAGCAAGGCGGCATACTCGCCCGTGCTGTAGCATTTGCCCTGCGTGGAGTGCATCAGCAGGCAGGAATACTCGGCGACATGGAGGGGGCCGGTCTTGGCGGCATTGATGAAGGCGTCGTGAATGATGAGCAGGCCGCCGGCGGGCAGGGCTGCGTGAGAGACGGCGAGCAATTTGCGCACGTCCGCCACGCCCCAGTCGTGCAGGACGTTGGAGAAGAGATGCACGTCGCAGCCTGCCGGCAGGCCTTCGAACATATTGCCGGTGGCGATCTCGACGCGATCCGCGCAGCCGCGTTCAGCAATGAGCTTCCCGGCGATGCGATCCACCGGCGCCTGATCAAAGACCACCGCCCGCAGGTGCGGATGATGGGCGGCGATGGAGCAGGCATAGATGCCGGAACCCGCGCCGATATCGAGCAGCCGCGCACGGCCGGTGAGGTCGAGTTTCTTGGCCAATGCCTGCGCCAGAAACACACCCCGGCAGTCCATGGCGGCGGTGAAGCTGCGGGCGAAGTCCTCCTGCTCCATGGCCTTGTGCCAGTCGAACGAAGCCTTGTCACCGGACCAACCGGCAGGGCGGTCCGTCTTTAGGACTTGGAGGAAATCGCGGGCGATGGGGCGTTCGTGCAGTGAGGCATAATAAGGCCCGAGATACCAAGGCGAGCCAGCGCGCAGATGCTCACGCGCGGTGTCCGTGGCCTGGAAGAGATCACCTTCACGACGCACCCAACCATTGGTGGCGAAGAGGGTCAGCATCACATCCACCGGCCGCTCGTGAAAGCCAAAGTGGGCGCAGATGGCGGCGAGACTGGCCGGGTTGGCGCTCAGCCAGGTGAAGAAGTCGAACTGCAACGCCGCCGCCATCAGGTCCACGGCATAGAGGCCGTCGCGATAGCGGTAAATGGACAGCGGATCGGTGGCGGGAGCTGCGGTGAGATCGATGGGCATGGCTGAAGGCCGCATCATCCAGACAGCGTGGTCTTGGGCAAATGCTTTGTCTTCAACGTACTACCGCGTGACAAATCCCAACCATGGATTATCTTGCCGCGCCCTTACGATGGAAGTGAACGACAGAATCAAAGAATCCCACGGTCTCATCCTGCCAGGTCAGCCCATCGTTTACCGACCCAACGTCGCCGCCATTCTGCAGAATCAGGCCGGTGACATTTTCATGGCGGAGCGGCTCAACATCAAGGGTGCGTGGCAGTTTCCACAGGGCGGCATTGATGACGGCGAAGATGCCGAGACGGCGATGTTTCGCGAGGTTGCCGAAGAGATCGGGGTCGCGAGGGAGATGATGCAGATCATTAAGCGCCGCGACGGCTATCGTTATTCGTTCCCCAAGGGCCGGCTCAAGTACGGCATTTATGGGGGGCAGGAGCAGGCGTACTTTTTGTGCCAATTCCTCGGTCAGGATAGCGATGTGAATCTGGCGGCGACCCACCAGGAATTCGCCCGCTGGCGCTGGCTCAAGCCGCATGAGTTTCAGATGGACTGGGTGCCGAAGTTTAAGCGGGCGGTCTATCGGCAGGTGTTTTTGGACTTTTTCCAGATCGACTTTGCGCTCCCAACGATGTGAGGGCGCGGCATAGTTGAGGCCAGCGTGATCCGTCGATTGCCGCCGCGCGGTGGACGTGCATAATGGGCGGAGATGACTGCCGTTCGCAGAAAAACCGCCGAAGACTCGCTCGCTGACGAGGCGCGTGAACCCGTGCGGGAGTGGCGGTCCTTGTGGAGTTTGGATGACGAATGGGAGGATGAGCCGCTCAGAAAGCCGGTGGCCAGGGAGATCGAACCGCCGCCGCGCAGGGCCCCGAAGGCGCTTGTGGTGCCGGCGATGACGTCCCGCGCTGAACCCCCGAAACCCAAGCCTTCAGTGGCTGCTGACGAAGCCGCGATCCGGTTGGCGCAAGCGTCACGCTCCTCGGCCCAGGCGCTGGCGGCGACGGTGGCAGCGCCCGTGCCGCCGCCCGAGCCTGTGACTGCCAAGAGGCGGCCTGCCGCGGAAAAAGCGCCCGCAGCGAAAGGCCCGGCCAAACCGCCCGCCAAGACGGCGCCGCAGGCGGTGTATAAACACCCGACCTTTTCCTGGTGGACTCCGGCCGTGCTGAGCCTGGGCCTCCTGGGGATGACCTTCCTGGTGTGGATCTACTGGCACGATGCCCCGCTTGGAACGGACGAGGATCTGCGCTTGGCGCTGCCGGTGGATCAGGCGGTGTCGATCAGCACGCCGCGCCGCCTGCGCGCCTTTCTGGATTCGATAGCGCCGGCGGATGATCCGACTTTGGTGGGGCTGCCGGCGTGGCAGTGGAATACGCCCGCGCTGGCGCGCCTGATCGGCCTGAATGGGGCCGCTTTTGACAACCTGCGGGATCTGCTGGAGGACTACGACTGGCATCCCCGGCATGCCACATGGTATGTGGCGGATCTGGTCGTCCACGATGCGTGGCCCCATGTGGCAATCCTGCTGCAAGCGCAGGCCGCCTACCTGACGCGGCGCGGTGATGAGGAGGGGGCATTCACGACGGCGATCGACCTCGCGGAATTCAGCCGCCGCCTGCAGGATCTTTGGTCGTGGCCGTCGTTTGCCGGGCGGTCCGGGAATCTGCATGCCGCCAGTGTGCAAACGCTGGCTGAACTGCTCAAGCGCACCCACCTGGACAGCAAGCGGCTGGGCGAGTTTCAGAAGGAATTCGCCGACTGTGCGCCATCCCGCGAAATGCTGCAGGATGCCCTGAACGCCTATTACATCCATGAGAAGAAGTTGTTGTTAGGCGCGGAGAGCGGCGAACTTCTGGACACCATGCCGCGGGGAATCCGGCAGGCGCGGGCAGGGCGGCTGTTCTTCAAGATGAATCAGACGCTGAATCTCTTTGCCGGTGCCTTTCGCGAATTGAAGACGGAGGTGACGGCCAAGCCTTATGCCGCCTTTGGCCTAACCGGAGAGAGGGTGCGCCACACCCGCCAGACCGCGCCGCAGTTTTACCAGCCGAATGCCACCGGCGAACGCTACTTTTCCGACCGCATCGATTCCTACCTGGATCTGCCGGAAAATCAGACCCTGGCACGCACTCACCATCAACTGGTGCTGTGTTTGTTTGCCATCCGCCGCCATGTGGTCGACCACCAGCGCCTGCCCGCCACACTTCTGGAACTGCGTCCCACCTACCTGGCGGAAATTCCCAATGATCCCTTTTCCGGCGAAGCCTTGCGTTATGATTCCACCAAAGGCCGGCTGTTCTCGGTGGGCATCAATCACGTGGCGGAAGGCGGGTTGCCCACCCAGCCGCCGCTGAATGATCCGAAGGAACCGACCGTGGAACTCGGCATCGCCGCCGCCGCGGTCGTCAAATAGCCTGTACCTCTATCACGATGAAATACACCTACGCGCAACTCGCGAAGATGATCGATCACTCGCTGCTGCATCCCTCCATGACCGATGCTGAAGCCGAGGCCGGCTGCCGGTTGGCGGCGGAGTATGATGTGGCCTCCGTCTGCGTGAAACCCTATTTCGTACCACGCGCCGTCGAATTGCTCCAGGGCACCGATGTCATCGTTGGCTGCGTCATCGGTCTTTTGTGTACGCTGGCCCTGCGCGAGACCTACTGCAAACCGCTCGCGGAAGACTAAAGCATCAGCGGTTCGCCGCGCAGCAGGCGCGGCACCTCGCCGGACAGCCC
>JAXMIV010000036.1:0-10915 GCA_034377045.1 Prosthecobacter sp.
TCCGGATCGCCGGAGTCGAGGCTCTGGCGGTAGTTGATGCCGATGCCGCCGCCGATGCTGAAGAATTCGATGTGATGCTTCTCCTTCATCTCCTTCACAAGTGGCGCGGCCTTCTTTACGGCTGTGACGAAGGGTGTGACGCTGGTGAGCGGGGAGCCGAGGTGCATGTGCAGCCCTTTGATCTCCAAATGCGGGCACTCGGCGGCGATGCGGGCGTAGACTTCGCCGATGTTGTCGAAGCCGATGCCGAATTTGTTTTCTTTCTTGCCGGTGGTGATCTTGGCGTGGGTCTTGGCGTCGATGTTCGGATTCACGCGGACGGCGACGGGAGCTTTCTTGCCGAGCTGGCCGGCCACTTCATTGATGAAGCGCAGCTCGGCTTCCGACTCGGCGTTGAAGCAGTAGATGCCCTGTTGCAGGGCGTACTCGATTTCATCACGTGTTTTGCCGACGCCGGCGAAGGTGCACTTGGCAGGATCGCCGCCGGCTTTGATCACGCGGAGGAGTTCGCCGGCGGAGACGATGTCAAAGCCGCCGCCGAGTTTGGCGATGGTGCTGAGGACGGAGAGATTGGAGTTGGCCTTGACCGCGTAGCATACCAGGTGATCGAGCTTGCCGAAGGAGGCGTCCAAGCGGGTGAAGTGATCGCTGATCGTGGCCTTGGAATAGACGTAGAGGGGTGTGCCGTGTTTCTCCGCCAGCGACTGGAGGCTGACGTTTTCACAAAAGAGCTGGCCCTGTTGGTAGCGGAAACTGTGCATAAGCGGGCCGGGTAGATAGGCGGAAATGAGCGGCGCGCAAGTTGGGGCTCAACTTACGATCTCGCGAATGACCTGCCCCATCTCCATTTCCAGGCGCTTGCGGCCGGCCACTTCAAGGCGATGGGAGTCGAGGCCAAGCTGACGCAGCAGGGTGGCATGGATGTCGGTGACGTAGTGGGGATTTTCCACGGCGTGGAAGCCGAGTTCGTCGGTGGCACCGTGAACGATGCCGCCTTTGATGCCGCCGCCAGCCATCCAGACGCTGAAGCCGTAAGGGTGATGATCGCGGCCATCTTTGCCCTGAGTGCCGGGCGTGCGGCCAAACTCCGTGGCGAAGACCACGATCGTTTCTTCCAGAAGGCCGCGCTGCTTGAGATCCTCCAGGAGACCGGCGATGGGTTTGTCCACCTGGGTGGCGAGTTTGGAATGACTTTGCTGGAGTTTGGAATGGCTATCCCAGGCGCCCGCAGCGCCATCGCCATGCATGATCTGAATGAAGCGCACGCCTTTCTCGGCGAAACGGCGGGCGGCGAGGAGCTGCATGCCGAAGGGCTTGGTGATCTCGTGATCGAGGCCGTAGAGTTTTTTGGTGGCTTCCGTTTCGTTGTCGAAGTTCACCGCGGCGGGAACCTCCCGCTGCATGTGAAAGGCCAGCTCGTAGGATTTGATGCGGGCGGAAAGGGTGGGATCGTCGGGATAACGCAGGGCGCTGAGCCGGTTGAGTCGGGAGGCGAGATCGAAGCGAGCGGCCTGCTCGCCAGGCCCGAGATCCACTTCAGGGCGGGCGAAGGCGAGCGGGTTCTGCGGATCAATCTTGAGATTTACCGCGTCATAGGCGGGACCGAGGTAGTGACCGTCTTTCGTGTCAAAGAAACGCGGGCCGATGTTGATGAACTGCGGCAGATTGTCATTGAGCGAGCCTAACCCATAGTTCACCCACGCGCCGATGGTGGGAAAGTGGCCGTCGAGCATGTGGCGGCCCGAGTGAAACTGCACCTGAGCGCCGTGGTTGTTGTCCGTCGTCCACATGCCGCGGACGATGGCGAGATCGTCCACGTGATCGCGCAGATGCGGGAACCAGTCGCTGACTTCGATACCGCTCTGGCCGCCCTTGCGGTAGCCGACCTGAAGCGGGTAGATGACATTGCGCTGCTGGCCATTGGCGTCGTTCACCACGACCACCCGGACTTTTTTCAGCTTCTCGGGGTCCAGTACCGCTTTGTAGGGTGTGGCCTCGATGGTCTTTCCGGCATATTTGGTTAGGAGCGGCTTCGGATCGAAGCTTTCCATGTGGCTGACGCCGCCGCGCATGAAGAGCCAGATGACGCTCTTGGCGCGAGGCTGAAAGTGCGGCTTGCCATCGGGAATCTCCGGGACATTCAGGTCTTCGGCGCGAGCCTCACGCTGCAGCATGCCTTGCAGGGCGACGCCCGCGAAGCCGAGGCCGAAGTCGGTGATGAAGGTGCGACGGTCCAATCCCATCTCACCGGATCGTGATGAAGTCATGGTGATTAAGGAGGGTGTGGACGAGGGCGGCACGGGCCTTGGCGCCGCTGCCGAACTGCTGCAAAGCTTCTTCGCAAACCTGGCTTTCTTCAGCGCTCGGCTCGGTGGCCAGGAGCAGGCGAAAGGCATCGTGAACAAAGTGAGGCGCATTGATGCCGATGCGGGTGGCGATCAATTCCGCCGCGGTCATCGACGTCTTCGCGTTCATCAAAGCGAGCGCCTGCTGCGGCACGATGCTTTCGGCGCGGCGGTAACAATCGAGGACGCTGGCGTTGTCGAAGGTTTCGAGGAAGAGATTTGAATCATAGGGAGATTGGGTGAAGTAGAGGCTGCGGCGAAACACTTTTTCGGCGGCCTTCGGGTCGATCGTCGGGCCGCCGAGCGTGGCATCGAGCTGGCCGCTCAGATGCAGGAGGCTGTCGCGAACAGTCTGCGCATCCATGCGCACGGGATTCATGTGCCAGTAAAAATGGTTTTCCGGATCGCGCTCGGCATTGATGGTGGGGGCCTTCGCCTTGGTACTGGTCATGGCATAAGCCTCGGACAGAACCATGAGGCGATGCAGATGCTTGAGATCCCAGCCGCTCTCCATGAACTCAACCGCCAGCCAGTCGAGCAGCGGCTGCAACTCGGGAGCCTTCGATTGGCGGCCGAGGTCCATGACGTTGGCAACCAAGGGCTGGCCGAAGTGGCGCAGCCACATGTGATTCACCAGAACACGTGCCGTGAGCGGATTCTGGCGGTCCGTGATCCAGTTGGCCAACGCGGTGCGGCGGCCGGTGCTTTCGGCCGGGAAGGGCAGCGTGAGGGTGGCGGCCTTTTCATCCGGCCCCTCGAGCGCCTTCGAGGAAGCGATGATCGGGTAGGGCTGCCCCTTGCCCGAGGCGAGCGTGGCGCGCGCCTTGTCGAGCACTTCCTTCGCTGCTTTTTGTTGGTCCGGCTTGGCTTCGGCCAGGGCGAGCTCCGCCTTTGCCGCCTGATACCTGGCATTTTCGACGCCGCCGGGCTTGCTTCCCCGGGCTGCGCGAACCGCAGCCTGCTTCTCCTGAGCGACCTTCAGTTTGAGTTCGGCCAGATGAGTGTCAGCCCCTGTCTTGCTGACCTGGTCTAACAACGTTTGCGCGGCTTTTGTTTCCCGGATGGCGGAGTCGAGGTGATTCTGCCAAACGAAATTCTTTAGTTCCGGCCGGTGGGCTTTCTCAGGAAGCGGGATCGAATGAACGGCGAGAGACTTGAAGGCGAGTACCGCCGGAATGGCGGGCGCGATGACCTTGGTTGTATCCGGCGACTTTTCATCGCCGCGCACATGCAGATAAGTCGGCTGTTTGAGATGCAGGTCATAGACGCGCGGCAGGCCGTCTTTCTCCAGGTCCGCCTGGCCAGGGATGGCGTCGAGGCGGACATGGTAGGGCTCGAAGATGGCGCGGAAGGCGTAGTAGTCCTCGTGGGTGAAGGGATCGTACTTATGCGCGTGGCATTTGACGCAGTTCATGGTTAGGCCGAGGAAGGCCTTGCCGGTGTGCTCCACCACGTCGTCAAGCCAGGTGGTGCGATTGAAGAGGTAATAATTGCGCGCGAGGAAACCGGTGGCGCGCAGCACGTTCGGATCTTCGGGGGCGATTTCGTCGCCTGCGAGCATCTCCTCGATCATGCGATCGTAACCTTTGCCGGCGTTCAATGACTCAATGATCCAGTCGCGCCAGTGCCAGATGTGTTTTTGCGAATTGCGCAACTGCGGCCCGAGGCCGTACCAGTCCGAGTACCGCCAGATGTCCATGAAGTGACGGCCCCAGCGTTCGCCATAATGCGGGCTTTCGAGGAGGCGATCGACGACACGCTGTCTGGCGAGAGGCGTGCGATCAGCTTCGAAGGCCGCCATTGCCTCCTGTGAAGGTGGCAGACCGGTGAGATCCAGCGAGATGCGGCGCAACCAGAGGGCCGGTTCAGCGGGAGGTTGCGGGATAAGGCCACGCCTGGCTTGCTCCGCGGCGAGAAAGGCATCGATGGGAGAAACGGCGCCGGCGGTGGGCGCGGCTTTGACCGGCGGCTGGAAGGCCCAATGGGCGTCTGGTTCTCCCGCGACGGCGGCCACCATGCCCCCCTCCAGCATGCTGAGAGTCCAGCAGGCAAGGAAGGTGAGGGTTGGGCATGGCCCGGGTTTCATAGAGTGACCTTTGGATACGAGGCCCAAGCCGGTGATCCTTCCGGCATTCGTGCTGGCTAAAGGCTTAGATTCCGAACATTCTCAGCGTTTCTAGGTCTCCCTGTCGATGCGTTTTGCCAACCTGCTTGTCCTTTTGATCCTCTTTGCCGGAGGCGAGGTGCTGCATGGGCAGATTCCGATTGGGGGGAAGCGGTTTGAGCGGGCGGTGGCGGAGCGCGGGGTGAAAGGGGAATGGGTGCTGTATGAAAAAGGGGCGCCGCAGAACGAAGGAACGCGGCGATGGCTGACGCGGCGGGTGGTGGTGGAGATGCAGCCCGGGAAAGGGCTGGCGGAGTTTAATGGCGTGGCGGGGGTGGTGAGGGCGGAGGCGAGGGGCAAGTATGCGGTGGTGGAGTTTGCGGGGGCTGCCGATGCGGCGATCGGTGGGGCTGAGCGACTGCGGAAACTGGCGGGGGTGAAAAGCGCGGAACCGATGCTGGCGCGGCAGATGTTTCATCGCTTCGTGCCGGATGATCCGCTATTCGCGCACAACGCTGCGAACGCGGGTTACCAGTGGCATTTGCTGAACACGGGTGAGAATGGCGCGGAAGCGGGCATCGATGTGAACGTGGTACCGGCCTGGGATTCGTACAAGGGCACGGGCGTGCGCATCGGCATCGTCGATGATGGCCTGGAGGTGACGCACCCGGATCTGGCGGCGAATGTGGATGTGCTGAACGACTACGATTTCAACGGCGCGGATGATGATCCTTCGCCCGGTGCGAGTGACTTTCACGGCACGGCCTGTGCGGGCGTGGCGGCGGCGCGGGGGAACAATGGCATCGGCATCAGCGGGGTGGCGCCGGAAGCGACGCTGGTGGGGCTGCGCCTCATTGCGGCGCCGACGACCGATCTCGATGAGGCGGATGCCTTTGGCTACAAGGGGGACATCATCGCCATCAAGAGCAACAGTTGGGGCCCCTATGACAGCGCCTATGGCCAGGGCGGTCCCGGGCTTCTGAGCCTCGCGGCGATGCAGGAGGCGGTGACGAACGGACGCAGCGGCAAGGGCACGGTCTTTCTGTGGGCGGCCGGCAACGGCAACTCCAGCGGTGATGACTCGAACTACGACGGCTGGGCGAACTCGCCGCTGGCGATCGCCGTTTCCGCGATCAATGACAAAGGCCGCGCGGCCTACTACAGCGAGCCGGGAGCGAACATCCTGGTGTGCGCGCCCTCCAATGGCGGCAAGCAGGGCATCACCACCACGGATCGCAGCGGCGCCGACGGCTACAACGAGGAAGGCGGCACGGTGGAGTATCCCGACTTCGCCAACAACGATTACACAAACACCTTTGGCGGCACTTCATCCGCCACGCCCGCAGTCGCCGGAGTGGTGGCGCTGATGCTGCAGGCCAACCCTAACCTGACGTATCGCGATGTGCAGGAGATCCTGGTGCGCTCAGCCACGCAAAACGATTCCTATGATGGCGACTGGGTCACCAATGGCGGGGGCCTGCACTTTAATCATCGCTACGGCGCCGGTCTGGTGAACGCCCAAGCGGCCACGGCGATGGCCGCGACCTGGACGAATGTGGCGCCTCTGCAAACACGGGTCATCTCGCAGACCAATCTCGCGCAGGCGATTCCCGACGCCGACGCGAACGGCACCGCACGCACGTTCACGGTACCACCGGAGGATAATCTGCGCCTGGAGCATGTCACCGTGAAGGTGAAGGCGACGCATCCTTACGTGGGCGAACTCGAGTGGCAGCTCACTTCACCCAGCGGTGTGAAATCCCGCCTCGCCCGCAGCCGCTTCAATGACACCAGCGCGAACCTTGAGTGGACCTTCATGACGACCCATTTCTGGGGTGAGCGCTCGCAGGGGGACTGGAAGTTGGAGGTCTTCGATCAAACCATTGATCGCACGGGCACCCTTGATGAAGCCATCATCACTTTCCATGGCACGCCCACGGCGACTGACCTGCCGCTACCGGTCATCACGTCCAACTGGCTCATCGTCGGACGTGAAGGCCTCGCCCTGGATCACCAGATCACGGCTTCCAACTTCGCCACCAGTTTTGACGCCGGCCGCTACTTCTTCGCCGGGCTGCCCGAGGGTCTTTCGCTCAACTCATCGACAGGACGCATCACCGGCACACCGACGGAGACGGGTCTGTTTGATGCCTATCAAGCCGCCACGAACGCTACCGGCAGCAACTCGATCTCCAGCTACTTTTACATCCTTGCCGCAGCCCCCGCGCTCTCCACCGCCGTGGAGCAACCGCCAAGCACCAAGATCATCACTTTCGGTTATGCCGATTCCGTGAGCCAGACCGGCACGACGCATGATGGTGTGGATGCGATCGAGACCGGTGTCGTCGAGGATGAGGAGTATTCGGGCATCGAGTTCACGGTGGACGGACCGGCGCGGCTGGAGTTTCAGTGGAAGGTTTCGTCCGAGAAGAATTACGATTACATGGTGCTCGCCATTGATGGCCATGTGCGCGACTACATTACGGGCGAGGTGGACTGGACGATTTCGACCACCGATCTCGGCCCCGGTCCGCACAACGTCGACATTTACTACAGCAAGGATGAAGGCATGGCGGTGGGAGAGGACAAAGGCTGGATCGATGAAATCGTCATCACGCCGACCAGCGCAGCGCCGGTCATCACGGCCGAGACGGTGCACGCGTATCAGGGTGTGTATTTCCGGCAGCAGATCGAGGCGACGAACGCGCCAACCCATTATGCCGCTGACAATCTACCTGCGGGACTGAGTCTGCATGCGGCCAGCGGGCTCATCTACGGCAGCGTCGCCAGCGTCGCCAGCTACGCGGTAACGATTCATGCTACAAATACTTTCGGCACTAGCACGGAGACGCTCACCATCGATGTCAGCACTTTGGCCGCGGGACTGGCGGAGGCAATTGACGCGCCCGCGCAAGTGATCACCTCGTCAGGTGATCTCTCCTGGACACCGCAGTGGCTGTACTCGTCCGATGGCGATGATGCCGCGCGCAGTGGCGCCATCGCCAACGAGCAAAGCAGCGTGATGACCACCGAAGTCGCCGGCCCATGCAAAATCGTGTTTTACTGGGGGGTGTCCTCCGAGCCTAACTACGACTACTTGCGCTTCTTCATCGACAATGTGGAGCAGGCGGCAATCAGCGGCGAAGTGGGTTGGACGCGTAAAGGCTACCTCATCCCGGCAGGCACGCACACGCTGAAATGGGCCTACAGCAAGGACGAAGCCACCGTGGGTGGACTCGACTCCGGATTCGTCGATCGGTTCGCCATTCATTACGACGCTGACGGTGATGGCATCTACTCCGACGTCGAGGAGTGGTTTGGCACCAGCGACAGCGATGCCGGCAACCTGCCATTCACCGCGCTCAGTCGCGACGCTGCCACGACGCTGACGTTTGCGAGTGTTTCAGGGAACGCTTACCGGGTCGAAACCAGCGATGATTTGATTTACTGGACACCGGCCACGATCATCACCGCCACCAGCGCGAGCACTGCGTGGACGGATTTGAATGCGGGCAACAAGATGAGACGATTTTATCGGGTGGCGATTCCGTGAGTGCAGCATCACTGCGCAGGTGTCACGATTTCGGTTAGGGTTGAGCGGAGCCACTGGCGCATGGCTTTGAAGCCGCGCATGAGGGCGCTGTCGAGGACTTCCTGGCAGCCGAAGAGGGTGGCGATGGTTTCTTCGACGCGGCGATAGCGGGGCAGGAGGATGATGGTGCCGCGCGGGCGGGCATCGGCCTGCGGGCGGTGAGCGACGGTGGGGTGGAGAAGGCCTTTGCAGAGGGCCATGCCGCTGTCCGGCACCGGGACGCTGCGGGCGGGCAGAAGGACCCAGGGATGATAGACGAAATGGGCGCCGCCGGCGCTGGCGCATTCGAGTCTGCCATAGGTGCGAACGGGGACGCCGTTGGTGCGGCGCGCGAGAAAACCTTTCACGCCGGCGTTGCGCACGTCGTCGCTGGTGGCGCGTTTGTTGAGCAGGAAATCGAAACCCATGAGGGTGCCAAAGAGAGTCAGCCGGAAGGACCAACCGGCGACGAGCGCACCGATCAAGATGAAGACCAATGACACCGCCGCGCCGAGATAGGGGTTCAGGATGGCGCTGCCGGTGACGACGGTGATGAGGACGAGCTTGATGAGTTTCAAGCCGGCATCGACGATACCGAAGGGTGAAAGGGCGATGAGCACATTGATGGCGTGCGAACTGAGCCAGACGACGCCAAACGCGATGATAAAGACGGGAATGGTGATCCACGGATTGTGCATGGTGTAGTCCAGCAGGCTCGCCATGGGCATGGTGGCCAGACCGGAAGCGGCCAGGCCGTCCAGCGCCTGGTCCGGCTGCATGCGTTGATATTGCGCAACGGCCAGAGCGACCAAGGGTACAAAGCCCGCGGTGGCGACGAGCGCGCTGAGTTTGTCTTCAAAGAGCTCGATAAAATCGAGCGGCTTCTTCACCAGCGGTGGCGCCCCGGTACCCAAGAGGTCTTTGAGAAAACAGATGGCGAGGAGCGCCATGCCGGTACCCCACACATAGGGATGGCAGTACCACGGCAAGCGGTGGCGCAAGGCCGCATCGGTATGCCAGTATTTCCACGCCCCCAGCGTGCTCACCCCCAGCAGCGGGCTGATTGCGACGCCAGTGACTTCCGACACGCCTTGCGCCAGGGTGACTCCGGGCAGCACGAGATCCGTGCGCAGTTTTTCAGCCACCAACTCGGGCTTGGCGTCCTGGGCCGGGGCAGGCGATAGACTCAAGAGGCCTAACGCCAAAAGCAGACAGGCAGGCTTCAGATTGCGCGGATTCATGGTTGGTTCTAAAGAGTGCCGAAAAGGGAACAGATGCCAGTTACATTTCGCGGCGCCGTTTCCCACCACCTCTGGGCGATGACACTGATTTTCACTCAAGGGCGCGTCACCCGCAATTGCATGAAGCATTGCGAATCGCCGAGGGGAGGAGTGACGCTGGCGCGGATGGTTTGGATGCCGGCGGCGGTTCCGAGGAGTTGCTCGCTCACGCCGGCGGTGCTCCACAAGTCGAGGTTGGTACTCCATTCGACGAGGTACGTGATGCCGCTGACGGCCACCGGTTTCGTGTACACGAGGTGGCAGAGGCCGCCACTGTATTCGCATGTCGGCATGCCGGCGGCGACAGGCTGGAGAGGATTGAGGCCGAGAGCGTATTCGAGGAGGTTTTCGATGCCGTCGTCGTCGCGATCGGCGAGGTCGCCGGCGAGGGTGGGGTTGTTGGCATCGGAGCCGAACTGCTGGAACCGCCAGGCGTCCATGGGAAGATCGCTGAGAATCACGGCGTCGGACACGGACGCGCCTAACAAATAGTCGGATGAGGCGGCAAGACTGAGTTGGATGGTTTCGTCACCTTCGGCAACGGTATCGGCCAGAGGGGTAATGGCGATGCTGGCGCTGGAGTCGTTCGCGAGAATGGTGGCGGTGCCGCTGAGGCTGGCATAGTCGGCTCCTCCTGCAGCGGTGCCGGCGATGGTGTAGGCAACGGTGAGTGGGGTTGCGGGGGCGCCGTCGCGGCTGACGATGAAGTTGGCCGAATCGAGACCCGTCTCCCCGGCGCTGGCATCAGCGGCGGTGAGGGTGACGGTGGGCGGTGAATAGGTGATGATCGTGTCATCAAAGGTTCGCACCTGGCCATCATCGGCGGTGCAACGGAAGGTGTAAGCGCCCGGCGCGGTGAATTGCGCGGTGGCGATGTTGGCGTCGGCTGGGGTAAGGGTGGCGGGCTGCGGTCCCGTGATTTGAATCCAGGTGACGATGAGGGGCGCGGTCGGATCGGGGCGGGCGTCGTCGGTGGCGGTGGCAGTGAGGGTGGCTTGGACGGAACCGATGTTTTGATCCGTGCCGGCGTTGATGACGGGGCCGCGATTGGCGAGGGTGCTGATGGTGATGTTGTCAAATGCCGCCACGGTGGGTTTGGTGGAGAGTGCGCTCATGGCCACCAAACCGACTAAAGGCGTGCTGCCAATCGTGATGGGGGTCGTGTTGCCGCGTTGCGTCCAGGTGACACCGTCGAGGGAATCATAGCCGGTGATGTTGGAACCGGTGCGGTTCAAACGCACCCACATGGGCGGCCGCGCGGTGCCAGGGTTGATGATCCAGCTAGTACCCGCAGTGGCACGGGTGCCGAAGCTGCCAAAGGCAGCAGCGGGTCCCCCCGCGATGAAGGCGCCACGTGAGTTCGCCATCGTCGATTCCCGCATCATGAGCCCTGCGCGCGCGCTGCTGCTGGTGTTGGAAAGGTACCGGACGCGGGCGGTGATATCGACATCCCCGGCGAAGGGAACGGAGAGGAAACGTGTGGAGTCACTACTGCTACTGAGCGAGGTGCCGACGGAGGCAAGCAGGATGCTCTCCTGCGTCAGCATAGCCTGCCCTGGAATGTTGGTGGTGCCGATGTCAGCAGCCACCCACGCCTGTGAGGTGCTCTGATTGA
>JAXMIV010000037.1:0-5904 GCA_034377045.1 Prosthecobacter sp.
TCACCACCGGCAAGAAAGAAAACAAATTCGGCATCGGCTTCGACAACATCGGCGAAGTCTACGCCCGCATCGCCGCCGAGTGCCCGCATTTGGAGATCAAAGGGCTGCAAATGCACATCGGCTCCCAGCTCACCAGCGTCAAACCCTTCGTCAAAGCCGTAAAGAAGGTCGCGCCACTTGTGAAGGAGATGAAGGAGAAGCATCACATCGAATTCTTCAGCATCGGCGGCGGCATCGGCATCAACTACCGCCAGAGCCTCGACTCCGGCGATCCGGATTGGTGGCTGCAAAACACCGGCATGCACCCGTTGACTATCCAAGCCTATGCCGACGCCGTCGTGCCACTTTTGAAAAAACTCGGCGTCCGCATCCTCTGCGAGCCCGGCCGTTTCATGGTCGGCAATGCCGGCGTGCTGCTCACCAAAGTCCTCTACGAAAAGAAGGGCGGCGAAAAGACCTTCAAAATCGTCGATGCCGGCATGAACGACCTCATCCGTCCCACCCTGTACGAGGGCTGGCACCAGATCGTGCCGCTGAAGGAACCCGCCACCAACGAAACCGAAGTCGTCGATGTCGTCGGCCCCATCTGCGAATCCGGTGACTTCATCGCCCAGAACCGCGAGATCCCACTGGTCAGCGAAGGCGACTACATCGCCGTCATGAGCGCCGGCGCCTACGGTTTCACGATGGCCTCCAACTACAACACCCGCCCCATGCCCGCCGAAATCCTCGTCACCGGCGACAAGGCTCACATCGTCCGCGATCGTCAAACGCTCGAAGACGTGATCAAGGGCGAGCACATCGTTTGAAAAGTGGCCCGCTTAGTCCTCTAAGCGGAAAGCCGCAGGCCTAACCGCCCCCATCCTCCACACCACTCTCAAAGGCTCCAGCGGCTGCAAAGCCGCGCGCAGCTTTGGACTGCGGTGACTCGTCACCGCTTTCCGGCCCGGGAGGCTTGCCGACGGCACCTGATCTTCGTTACGCCAAGTCTGTTCCGCATGGAATGCACAGTTCTCAATCACCAAGCCAAGCCGTAGATCGATTTTCCAAAATCGATGGTTCGGCATCGCTGCGCCACCGGGATGGACGGCCGCATGGAACTAGGCTAAAGCATACTCCATGCAACCCACGTTGTTCCTGATCGGCGGCTGCAACGGAGCCGGCAAGACAACCTTTGCCCGACAGTACCTGCCAGCAGAAGGCATCAGCCGCTTTCTCAACGCCGACGAGATCGCCAAGGGCCTGTCACCGCTTGACTCAGCAATTGCGGCCGTCAAGGCTGGGCGGTTGCTGATCGAGGAATTGCGCACTCTCCTCGAAGCTCAAGAATCCTTTGGCCTGGAATCCACCCTGAGCGGCAAAACTTATCTGCGCACAGTTCAATCCGCCCGTGATCGTGGTTATCAAATCGTCCTTCACTACCTGGTCGTTCCTTCAGTCCAGCATGCAGTTCAAAGAGTGGCCATGCGCGTGCAGACCGGCGGCCACTTCGTCCCTGACCTGGATGTCGCTAGGCGTTTCGAACGCAGCCGCCGCCACTTTCTGAAGGATTACCTGCCCCTTGCGGATCAATGGTGGGTATGGAATAATTCATCCCCACCCCCGGTGCTGGTTGCGGATTACAAGACCTGCAGCCCGGATGAATTGAAACGTCTCATGGAAGGAATCTCCCTTATGGAACGCCCCGACCTCACCCATGACGAGCGTACCCGCATCGCCCTCGAAGCCCATCGCCGCGCCACGGAAGAGATGATGAACTACTTCATGCGCATGGAGATCGAGGTGCCGGAGGACATGCTGAATGCGGAGTGGAAAGCGAAGTTTGCCGACTTCAAACGCAAGATGGCAGCGTGAGGTGACAGATTCCGCTGTGGGCAGCGAACCTGAAGAAAGGTCAAAAAATTGATTTGCACTCGGTTTGATTGGGTTTCATATTCAACCATATGGTTGAATATAGTTCAGAGCTGCTGGACCGGACTTTTGGGGCCTTGGCCGACCCGACGCGGCGGGAGATTTTGGCGCAACTGGCGCAGGGCGAGGAGTGCGTGACGGATCTGGCGCGGCCGCACGCGATGTCGCTGGCGGCGGTGTCGAAGCATTTGATCGTTTTGGAGAAGGCCGGGCTGGTGAAGCGGCAGCGGAACGGGCGGGTGCATGCGCTGACGTTGGAGGCGAAGCCGATGCAGGAGGCGCAGGCGTGGCTCGACCGGTATCGGCAATTCTGGGAGGGGAATCTGGATCAGTTCGAAAAATATTTGGACCAACTACAAACCAAAAAAGGCAAACAAGATGATAACCAAAAATGAAGTGCAAAAGCCGGACGATGCGACGCTCATCCTGACGCGGACGCTGAATGCGCCGCAGGAGCTGGCGTTCGAAGCGTGGACCTCGGCGGAACATCTTCCGCAATGGATGCAGCCGGAACCGGGGATGGTGGTGCCGTTTGCCAGCATGGATGTGCGGGTGGGCGGAAAATTCCGCATCCAGATGAAGAACCCGGGCGGCGAGTTCTTCACCGCCGTGGGCGTCTTCCAGGAAGTGAAAGTACCGGAGCGCCTCGTCTACACCTGGGACTGGGAAAAAGACGGCAGCGGCGAGGAATTTGGCGAGGTGGAGGGCAAGCCGTCGCTGGTCACGGTGGAGTTTCGCAAGCGCGGCGAGCGCACGGAGATGGTGTTCATGCACAGCCGGTTCGCCACCGTGGAAAGCCGGGACAATCACGCGCGTGGCTGGGGCAGAATCGTGGACAGCCTGGCGCGGTTTCTGGAGAAGGAATAACCTTCCGCCACCTATTTCTCAAAGCCGAATCTTTTTTGGCCACACCTGTCCGAAACACGACGGCTCGTTCGTCGTGCCTTTGAAACTGAACAACAACAAAAACACTGACACCGGTTGGTCCCACAAGCGCGGGATCAGCCCATAACGAAAGGCATTTATTATGAGCACAACTGCAACGATGTCGGCACCGCCTGACGCCAAGAGAAAACACAAAATCGTACCTCAAGAGGAATGGATCGCGACCCGCAAGGGGCTGCTGAAACGGGAGAAAGAAGCCACTCGGCTGCTCGACCAGTTGAGCGCCGAACGGCGCCAATTGCCCTGGGTGAAGATCGAGAAGGATTATGTTTTCGATGGGCCTAGTGGCAAGGTGACGCTTGAGAATCTATTCGCCGGGCGCAACCAACTGGTGATCTACCATTTCATGTTCGCGCCGGATTGGCAGGAGGGCTGCCCAAGCTGCTCGTTTGTCTCCGACCATTTCGACGGCACGCTCCCACACCTGGCCGCCCGCGCCGTCACCCTGGTGGCCGTGTCACGGGCGCCGCTGGCCAAACTTGAAGCGTTCAAGAAACGCATGGGCTGGCACTTCAATTGGGTGTCGTCCTTCGGCGGCGATTTCAACGCTGACTTCCACGTGTCGTTCACCCAGGAGGAGAAGGTGGAGGGCAAGGTGAACTACAACTACACGATGCAGGAGTTCCCCAGCTCGGAGGGACCGGGGCTCAGCGTCTTCTACAAGGATGCCAACGGCGACGTCTTCCACACGTACTCGACGTACGGGCGTGGCCTCGAGCAACTCCTGGGCACCTACAGGATCCTTGACCTGGCGCCCAAGGGCCGGGACGAAGATGACCTGGACTTCTCGATGGCATGGGTGCGGTACCATGATCGTTATGACACCAACGAGTTTGCCGACGCTGACAAACCCTATTGGCCCGAGACGGTATCGCCGTCGTCCGCGGCCTGCGGCTGTGGATCGGCGGAGGCGCGCGCGTGAAAACTCACCCCTGCTGCCAGATCGAGAAGCGAGCCGGCGGCGATCGTCGCCGGCCCGCGTCGCGGTGGCGCCGTGGCGGGGAGATCGCCGGCTGGATCATTCCGACCGCCGCGCTGGCCCTACTGCCCAAGTGTCCCGCCTGTGTGGCAGCGTATGTGGCCCTCGCAACCGGCATCGGCATGTCTTTGCCGACCGCCACCTACCTGCGGGCCATCCTGGTGGTCTTGTGCGTGGCGTCCCTGGTTTTCATGACCGCAAGACGACTGCGGAGTCCTTGCCTAAAGACCGGCCGGCGGTTTCGTTTACTTCAATAGCCATTCGATGGCTTGGGGTTGTTTGTCCTTCTCGTTGCCGGTGAAGGGGGTCAGTTCGGCAAACTTCGCGCCAAACAGTTCCGGATTGGCGCCTTCGCCGGCGAGCCAGAGGGGGTGCGGGGCGTTGAGGGCGATCATGCCGGGGAGGTCGAGATATTTGGCGGCGGCAGGGAGGAACATGGGGCTCCGATAGTCGAGAAGTTTGCCAAAGCGGAAGCCGTTCGTGTCGACGGCGGCGCGGTCGATGGCGGCGCCGGAGAGGGCGCGCGCGGCGGTGACGATGGGACCGGTGGCACCCCAGCCGGCGATGGCGATGGCTTTTGGATTGGGGTGCGAACCGACTTTGGCATTGCGCAGGAAGGTGACGATGGAAAGCAGGTCGTGCGTGCGCTGGGCGAAGAGGGCGTGGTTATAGCCATGCGTGTAGCCGGCGAATTCGCGGGGGTTTTTGACCACGGCGGTTTGCTTCACGGGATCACCGCCTTGCTGGAAGAGATCCACACCGAGCACGGCAGCGCCGGCTTTCACGAGCGACTGCACGCGGTCATCTTGAACCGCCGATTTGCCGCTGTCATCGAGCCAGACGACGGCGCGGCCATTCCACTGCTTCGGATAAAGCCAGACGACGTTCAACTCCTCGCTGTAGGTCTTGTTCGTCAGCAGGCCGGTCATTTCGAGGTAGTCGCCGCGGTCTTGTTTGTCGTTAAGCGTCCATTCGACTTCGCCGGCAGCGGCATAGGTGCGCCCGATGACGGTTTCGATGCCTGCGCGAACGGTTTCAAGGTCGCCGCTGAGCTGACGCTTGGCGTCGTCGGTGAACCACTGGAGCAGGTTGCGTTCGAACTCGGGATCGGCGGCTTTCGGCGCGGGATGTTGATCGTCCCAGACGGTCAGTTGCTCGCGTGTCAGCGGCTCGAAGTCGCGCTCGATCACGGGCGAGGGGTGGCCGAGTTTGAAGTGCTTGTTGAGGAAGGTGTAAAACGCGGAGCGGGTGACGGCGTTGTAGTTGTGCGGAAAGTGCTCGCCGCGCAGGAGGAAGACGTTGTCCTTTTTGCCGTGCAGCTCATACAGCTTCCGCAATTCAGGGAAGCCTTTGTCGGCCATCTCCTTGGTCCAATCATTCGCGGTGTTCATGCCCTGTGGCTTCGGGGCGAAGAGGCCCGCGAACTCGACGTTGCCGGTGTTGATGCGCAGCAGCGAGGCATTCTCGCAGGTGCAGCCGCCCTGCATGGCCGTGCTGACCATGACGACGGGGAAGGACAGCTTGATGCGGTCGTCGATCGCCGCGAGCAGCATGGTCTGGGTGCCGCCGCCGCTCGCGCCGGTGATCGCCGTGCGCTGGGGATCGACCTCCGGCAGGCTGAGCAGGAAATCGAGCCCGCGCACGGCATTCCAGGTTTGCAGGCCCATGATGCTCTGCGCGTGCGCTTCCGCCTGCGGACTGTAGAGACCCCAACGCTCCGCCGTGTTCATCTCCGGGCGTTGTTTGGCGAAGGTGTGCACCACCTCACGCGGGATCTGGATCGAGTCCGAATCGCTGAGCATGTCCCATTGCCACACCACGCAGCCCATGCGGGCGAGGTGTACGCACAACGACTGGTGGATGCTGCGTGCGCCACTCTCAAAGCGCTCGCCGCCCGCCGCGATTTCCTGGCGCACCTTCTCGGGAGTCGCCAGCGAGTGCCGCGCATCCTGCCAATGCCCATGCGCCAGCATCACGCCCGGCACCTTGCCTTTGATGTTCTTCGGCCGATACAGACTGCCCGTGACAAAGAACCCCGGCGCGCTCTCGAAATAGACCTTCTCAATCGT
>JAXMIV010000038.1:0-4375 GCA_034377045.1 Prosthecobacter sp.
CGATGTCGGTCAGAGTGCCCTTCTCGAAATTCGCCTGACCTTCGACGGTGGAGACGAGATTGGGGATGAGATCGAGCCGCCGCTGGTAGACGTTTTCGACATTCGCCCATTGCTTGTCGACGCCTTCATTGAGCGAGACGAGCGAGTTGTAGCTGGCGCAACCGCCGAGGCCGAGCAGGACAGCGACGACCACCAAAGCGAGGCAACCGAAACCGAGAATCTTTTTCATATGTGGGGAGGATTGTGGGACCGGATTGAGGCGGGGCAATTAGAAAATGGGGGTCCTTTTGGACAGCACCTCGATCCTAAGCAGAAGTTTTGTCCCGAGATTCTCCCCTCGCTTTGTGACGTATTTCCGGCAATTTCTGACGTAGAACCTAGGCGCCCGCCACGTTCCCCTCGTATCCCCAATATGTCCAACGTCCTGGAAACCCCCGCTCCAACCGCAGAGAAGAAGGTCGAGCAGACCGAAGTGGGGAACTATTTTGTCTCCAACTACCCGCCGTTTTCCTTCTGGAAACCCGATCAGGTGCCGGTGGTGGAAGCCGTGCTGCAAAGGCCCGCGCCGACCGACATTCCACTGGGGGTCTACTTTCACATCCCCTTTTGCCGGAAGCGCTGCCATTTCTGCTACTTCAAGGTGTACACGGACAAGAACGCCCAGGAGATTAAGGCGTACATTGACGCTGGAATGCGGGAGATGGAGCGATTTGCCAAGCAGCCGTATATCGCGGGGAGAAAGGCGCACTTCGTGTACTTTGGCGGCGGCACGCCGAGCTACCTGTCGGTGCCGCAACTGAAGGATCTGACCAACCGCATGAAGGATCTCGTCTCCTGGAAGGGCGCGGCGGAGGTCGCGTTTGAGGCGGAACCGGGCACGCTAAATGAGAAGAAGCTGGAAGGCATCCGCGAAATCGGCGTAACGCGGCTGAGCCTGGGCGTGGAAAACTTTGACGACCACATCCTGGAATCGAATGGCCGCGCGCACCGCAGTGGCGAGGTCCACAAAGCCTACAATTTTGCGCGCACGCTGGGCTTTGAGCACATCAACATCGATCTCATTGCGGGGATGATGAATGAGACGTGGGAAAACTGGAAGGACACGGTGGCCAAGGGGATTCAGTTGGGGCCTGACGCGGTGACGATTTATCAAATGGAGGTGCCCTACAACACCACCATGTACAAGCAGATGAAGGAAGAGGGCAAGGTCACCGCGCCGGTGGCTGACTGGCCAACAAAGCGCGCCTGGGTCAGCTATGCCTTTGATGAATTTGAGAAGGCCGGCTACACCGTGACCAGCGCCTACACCGTGGTGAAGGATCCGGAGCGCATCAAGTTCGTCTATCGCGACGCCTTGTGGGAAGGCGCCGACCTGCTGAGCAACGGCGTGGCCTCTTTCGGTCATCTGGGCGGTGTGCATTATCAGAACCAGGCGGAAGTCGGGCCCTACATGCAGGCGGTGGATGCGGGGCAACTGCCGATCTTTCGCGCCTATGAGACCAGCCATGAGGAGCGCTTTGTGCGCGAGTTCATTCTTAAATTGAAGTTAGGCCACAGCGAGTTTGGGTACTACCAGCAGAAGTTTGGCGAGGACCCGGGCAAACATTTCGCGCCGCAACTGAAGTACCTGGAGAGCGAAGGCTTTGCCAAGGTCACGGATCACGACATCACCCTCACCCGCGACGGTCTGCTTCAGGTGGATCGACTGCTGCATGAGTTCTTCCTGCCCCAGCACCGCCAGTATGCCCGGTACACTTAAAGCCGCCCACGAACACGCCGCGACGCACGACGACGACTTGGCTCCGTTGGTGTTCTTTTATGGCATCGGCAGCGCCCGGCCGCGTGTGACGTTTGTGGAAGCGGAGGATCTGCCGGAACACGAACGCTGGCTGCTGGTGCATGATACCGACATGACCCTGCGCCTACGGGAAGGCCATAGCTGCGAGATCGACCTGGACGTGCATGCGCGGGCGCGGATCGGCAATTACCTCGTGCGTGCGAGTGTGCTGAACCGGCGCAGCGATGGCAAACCGGTGGAGTTTGGCGCCATCGGCATCCATTTGGATCTGCTGCCGGAAGAAGCCCAGAAGCTGGTGATCGAAGGCCGTGTTCCATTCGGCGCGATCCTGGAAAAGTTCCAAGTACCGCACAGCAGCCATCCGCGCGGCTTCTTCCGCATCTCTGTGGATGCGCGTCTTGCGGAGCTGCTGGGAGCGACGAGCGGACAGATTTTGTTTGGCCGCTGCAACGAACTACGCCATGGCGGCGGCCGGGTGCTGGCGGATGTGGTTGAGGTTTTGCCGAGGGGGATGTAGGCTGAGCTCATGCCTGCCGCCGAACCAGTCAAGAAAAGCGGGACTCCGCTCGGATTGCCTGCGGAGTGGTTCTGGGATGTGAACCCGACGCGCCTCGATCCGGAGAAGCACGCCGCCCAGATCATTGAGCGCATTTTGGTGATCGGCGGGATGGCCGGATGGCGCGCGATTCGCAGTTACTATGGCGATGATCGCCTGCGTGAAGTCGTGACTCGACTGCGGTGCCTTAGCCGGCAAAATGTGGCGCTGCTCTGTCTGGCGCTGGATCTGAAAAAGGAGAACTTCCGATGCTGCACAGCGAAGCCGTTCCCGGGGGCACCCTGGCATTACTGAAGCGGCTGTGCGCGCATCCAGCACTCGATGGTTTCGCCCTCGTCGGCGGAACTTCGCTGGCTCTGCGCTTCGGACATCGCATATCGGTGGATCTCGATTTCTTCCGGCCCGAAAAGTTCGACAACAAAGCGCTGGCCGCCGCGCTGGCCGCGGACTTTCCGTTCGAGATCACCAATGACAACAGTAACGGCATGATGACCTTCATTGAGAAGGTGAAGGTGGATTTCGTCACCTACCCCTACCCATTGCTGCACCCGTATGAGACGCTTGAAGGCGTCCGCATGATGAGCCTGCCCGATGTCATCGCGATGAAGCTCGGCGCCATCAGCAATCGCGGCGCCAAGAAAGACTTCTACGACCTTCATACACTGCTGAAGCACGTCGGGCTCGATAAAATTCTCCACAGCTACCAACGCAAGTTCCCCCGCCACGATCCCCTGATCCCAATCCGCAGCATGATCTACTTTGAAGACGCCGAGGAAACGGAGACACCAAAAACCCTGGTCAAAACGTCTTGGCCGAAGGTGAAGACGGAGATTTTGAATGCGGTGAAACCCATCCTGTGATGTACCCAAAAGGCTACGCCATTGCCTTACGTCGCAAATCCGTTGTCACATTGTCATGCGGAGACGCGTTAATTTTGGGGTAGCCTTTTGAATCATGCCTTCATCCAACCCCCATGACACCATCGTAATCGGCGCCGGCCCGGCTGGCACCACGGCGGCCACCCTGTTGGCGCAAAAGGGGCGGAAAGTGCTGCTGTTGGAAAAGGAGAAGATGCCGCGCTATCACGTCGGGGAGTCGCTGATGCCCTTCTGCTGGTACACGCTGGAGCGGTTGGGCGTGCTGGAGGAGATGAATAAGCATGAGTTCATCGAGAAACTGAGCGTGCAGTTCGTGAATCAGGATGGCAAACAAAGCCGTCCGTTTTATTTCTACCAGCACCGCGATCATCCCAGCTCTTATACCTGGCAGGTGGAGCGCGCGGAGTTTGATCACATGCTGTTCAAGAACGCCGCCAAGCACGGCGTGGATTGCCGCGAGGACACTCAGGTGATGCGTTTCCTTAAATCCGACTCCGGCGCCGTCACCGGAGTCGTTGCCCGCGATGCCACCGGCCGCGAGACGGAGTACCTCGCGCCTATGACCATCGACTGCACGGGACGCGATGCACTTTGGGTTTCGAAGAATCATTGGCGGGTGCGTGACCCTGAACTCAAGAAGATCGCCATCTGGACCTACTACAAGGACGCGAAGCGTGACGAAGGCCTGGATGCCGGCTCCACCACCGTGGCCTACATTCCTAACAAAGGATGGTTTTGGTACATCCCGCTGCGCGACGGCATCACCAGTGTCGGCGTGGTCGGTGAGCGCGATTATCTATTCCGCGAGACTCGCGATCTGGCGGAGATCTTTGCGCGGGAGATTGAAACGAATGCCTGGATCAAGGATCACCTCAGCGTTGGCACGCAATTTGGCGAGTACTGGGTCACGGGCGAATACACCTACCGCGCGCAGCATTGCGCGGCGGACGGCATCGTGCTCGCGGGAGATGCCTATGTCTTTCTCGATCCGGTGTTTTCCTCCGGTGTTTTCCTGGCCTTCAAGAGCGGTGAGGCTGCCGCCGAGGCGGTGGATGCGGCACTGACCGCCGGACGTTATACGGCCGATGCGTTCACCGACTACGGCACGGAATTGTGCAAACACGTGGAGACCATGCGCAAGAT
>JAXMIV010000039.1:0-4276 GCA_034377045.1 Prosthecobacter sp.
TCATGCCCGCCGCAGGAGGCGAGTATCACCATGGACAGGAGGAGTGGGGATCGTTTCATGACGAGAGGGAGCATTTAGGACTTCGAGCAGCAGGACCCGCCTGCGCCGAATTTCTTTAGGATAGTTTCCGCCGGGCAGAAGCCGGTGAAGGCGGATTGCAGCAGGTTGAAGCCGACAAAGGCGGTGAGCCACAGCCAGTTTGGGTCCACATAGTGGGCGAGGATCAGTCCGGTGAGAACCAGAGTGCCGGCGAGGGCGCGGATGATGTTTTCGAGTGTCATGGCGGTGCGTTAGGTAATTGGAAAGCTGCGGATGCCAGTCCCATTCTGCGTGACCTCGGCTGCTTTCGCTGTGCATCCCTTGAGCGTCTTGCGCCCATCCTTGGCTGTTGAGTGAGCGGGCGGCAAGGTTTTGGTGGACGGAGGGGTCTTCATGATCTTATTTCAGGTATTCAACTATATGAGCGTATACGCATATAGCGTTTAAACGCAAACGCTTTTCCACTTTATGGCCGCGCGCACTAAAAGGACTCTCCCTCCTGTATCCGAAGAGGCTCTCGGCATGATTGCCGCCTGGTTCCGCACCCTCGCCGAACCCAGCCGCCTGAAAATCCTCCGCGCTCTGGAGGAGGGGGAAAAGAACATCACCGAACTCGTCGCCGCCACCGGCTTGACCCAGGCGAATGTCTCGCGTCACGTACAGTCCCTGGTGGATGCGGGCATGGTAGGCCGCCGTCGCGAAGGTCTGGCCGCCATCTGCTTCATTGCTGACCCCAGCATCACCGAACTCTGCGACAACGTCTGCAACAACCTGATGAAACGCCTCGCCGGCAAGGTGAAGAAACTGGGCCGCGCCTAACCTAGACCGGCTCTCAAGAAGCCTGTCCGAAACTTGACGGCCCATCCTTCGCTCTGCGAACTACGCAGGGCACGCGGACGGCACGCTGATGCCGCGTTCATCGGAGGTCAAATGCTGGCGCATGAATGACAAGATCGAGTGTGGGTTTATTATTGCATATACGCATACGCGCATATAGCGGTTTCGCAAAGTCAACCTGCAATCCCTCATGACCAAGCATCTTCTCATCCTCGGCGGCGGCACGGCAGGCACGATGATGGCCCACCATTTGCGCCGGCGCCTGCGCAAGGCCGATTGGCGCATGACGGTGGTCGATCGCTCCGGTCAGCACCTCTACCAGCCCGGCCTGCTGTTCCTCCCCTTTGGCATTTATGAGGAGAAGGATATGATCCGCCAGACGCGGGATCTGCTGCCGGCCGGCGTGGATTTCGTCCAGGCGGAGGTGGACATGATCACGCCTGAAGCCCATGCCGTGACCCTGAAAGACGGCCGCGAACTCGCCTATGATCTGCTTGTCGTCGCCACCGGTTGCCGCACCGCTCCGGAGGAGACGCCGGGCATGCTGGGGCCAAAATGGCGGGATAATATTCATGACTTTTACACGCTGGACGGCGCCCGCGCGCTACGAGCAAAGCTGGCCTCATGGCCCGGTGGCCGGCTGGTGGTTCACACCAACGAAATGCCGATCAAATGCCCCGTGGCGCCGCTGGAATTCAGCTTCCTCGCCGATACCTTTTTCCGCGAGAAGGACATGCGGAATCAAGTCACCCTCACCTTTGTGACCCCGTTGTCCGGCGCCTTCACCAAACCCAAGGCCTCCAAAAAGCTTTCCCATCTGCTTGGCGACAAGAGCATCGAACTGGTCACCGATTTCGTCGTTGAGAAAATCGATCAGGCGCGCGACGTACTGGTCTGCTACGACGGACGGGAAGTACCTTATGATTTGCTGGTTACCATTCCCACGAACATGGGCGACGCGGCCATCCAGCGCTCCGGATTGGGCGATGACCTGAACTTCATGGCCACGCACAAACACACCCTGCAATCACTGAAGCATCCCGATGTCTTCGTGATTGGCGATGCTACCAACCTGCCCGCGTCGAAAGCGGGCTCGGTCGCGCACTTTGAAAGCGAGACCCTGGCTGACAATGTGATGCTTCACATCGAGGGCAAGGCATTGAAGGAGGAGTTCGACGGGCATTCGAACTGCTTCATCGAATCCGGCAACGGCAAAGCGTTGCTGATCGACTTCAGCTATGAACACGAGCCGCACGAGGGGCCGTTTCCTTTTTCATTTGGGCCCATGCGGTTGTTGGAGGAGAGCCGAATCAATCATTGGGGCAAACACGCGTTCCGTTGGGTGTATTGGAACGTATTGCTAAAGGCGCGGCCGTTGCCCGGAATCAGCCGCAATAAGAAACCACCCATCAATCCCTGACAGACCATGAACAAAGATATCGCCGGAACGACTGTGGACGTGAATGAAGAGGGCTACCTCACGAACATGTCCCAATGGAATGAAGCCATCGCCGCCGCCATCGCCGCGGAGGAAGGCATTGGATCCCTCACACCTGCCCACATGAAAGTCATTGAATACCTCCGCAAGCAGCAAGCCGCCGGCGCCGCGCTGACCATTCGCGGCCTCGGCAAGAGCGGTGTGGTGACGACCAAGGAATTGTACGACCTTTTTCCCGGAGGACCTCTGAAGAAGGCATCAAAGATCGCGGGCATTCCCAAGCCGGTGGGATGCATTTGACAGTCAACCAGCAGATCACTCACACTCATGAACACCCCCGACGACAAACAACCGGTAAAGAAGGTCAGCATCATCGTCAGCCGCGGCTCTCTCGATGGCATCTATCCGGCGCTGATCATGGCGAATGGCGCTCGCATGGAAGGCATCGAGGCTTCGCTATTTTTCACTTTCTTTGGCCTTAACAGCCTCATCAAATCAACCATGGATCATCTGAAGGTAGCCACGGTGGGCAACCCTGCCCTCAACATGGCGATGCCCATGCTCGGCATGCCCATCACCATGCCCTTTCCCACCTGCCTGGGCGCCCTGCCCGGCATGAGCGCCTTTGCGACTCACCTAATGAACAAGGAGATGGAAAGGCTCGACATTCCGCCGGTGCGCGAGTTTTTGGAAATGATCTCCGATTCCGGCGGCAAGATCTATGCCTGCAAACTGGCCATGGACATGTTCAAGCTGAAAAGGGAAGACCTCTGGGACCGTGTCGACGATGTGCTGACCGTCGGCCAGTTCTACGAGAAGTCCGCCGGTGCCGGCACCCACATCCTTTTCACCTGACTTGCGCGCGGCCTTCCGGCAAGGTGGAATCATGGCACTCCGTCGCGGCACTTGGGCTTTTGGCCTGCTCATCCTCCTGCTCTTGATCGGGATCATCGTGCCGTTCCTGATTTGGGGGCAGTGGTTCGATGCGGTGTTCAGTCTGGAGGGCACTCAGCAGTGGATGCGGCAATACGGAACCTGGGCTTGGCTGGCGGGGATCGTCCTGCTGGTGGCGGATATCGTGTTGCCGATTCCGAGTACCGTCGTCATGTCCGCGCTGGGCTGGATGTATGGCTGGTTCTGGGGCGGCCTCGCTGCATCTGCCGGAGCGTTTCTTTCCGGCATTGTCGCCTACGGGTTATGTCGTTGGTTAGGCCGGCCGGTGGCGCGCAGGATCGCGGGTGAGGAGGGATTGCGCAAAGGCGAACAATGGTTTGCCGAAGGTGGCGGCTGGCTCGTCGCTCTGTCACGTTGGATGCCGGTGCTGCCTGAAGCGGTCGCTTGTCTCGCGGGCCTCGCCAAGATGCCGTGGCGCGCCTTCGTCATCGCCGTCGCCTGCGGCTCGCTGCCGATGGGCTTTGCCTTCGCCGCCATTGGCGCGGTGGGACATGGCAATCCGGGCCTCGCCATCACGCTGAGCGCCGCCGTGCCGGTGGGGCTGTGGTTGATGGCGAGGAGGGCGTTGAAGCGGCGCTGATCACCCCAGCTTCGCCAGCACCTTGGCCACACACGCTTCGGCGGTTAGGCCGTGCTTCTTGCGCAGGATGGGGACGCTGCCGTGTTCGACAAAGGCATCCGGCCAGCCGACGCGGACGACGGGGGTCTTGATGTCCGCGTCGTTCAAAAGCTCGATGACGCCGCAGCCAAAACCGTTCATCAGCACATGGTCTTCCAGGGTGCAGACGACCTTGACCTTGCGGGCAACGGCTTCCAGACAGGCGGCATCCATGGGCTTGATCCAGCGCGGATTGACGAGAGCCACGGAGAGGCCTTTCTCCTCGAGCAGTTTCTTTGCCTGCTGAGCGACGGTGAACATGTCGCCAAGACCGATCAGCGCCACGTCAGTGCCTTCGGAGACGACTTCAGCCTTGCCGATCTGCAACAGCGCCGGCCTAACCTTGGGTG
>JAXMIV010000040.1:0-3559 GCA_034377045.1 Prosthecobacter sp.
GGGCGCTTTGCGCACTTGCGCCATGAGATCGATCAGTTGCTGCTCCTGCTGGTCGGAGAGCGGTTCGCCGCTGCTGGAGAAAAGGGAGCGACCCATCATGTCGAATTGCAGCCGTTCCTGCTGAGTATCCTCCCAATGGCGATAGGTTGTGTAGTCACCTGCGTCGTTCAAAAATGCCTTGATGGTATCATCATAGGTTTTGCGTTGCGCCTGCATGTCCTGCGCCAGTTTTTTCTTCTGCTCAGGCGTCAGATTGGGATCAAGCATCTTCAATCCCATGTCCGTTTGCGACTTCTCGCGTTCCAGCAGCAGCTTTTTGAAATGCGCTTTCTCCTCGTCGTTGAGCTGGAGAATGTTCATCAGCTTCCCGTAACCCATGTCAATCTGCATGGCCTGCTGCTGCTCCATGATCGCGCGCATGCCCGGTGTAGCCATCATATCACGAAGGCCGCTGATACCTCCGGGCTGCTTCGGCGCTGTGGCCAAGCCCGCGGAGAGATCCGCCGCGGCCTTATCGCCAGACGAGGATGCGGAGGGTCTGGTCTGGGTGACGGCGGCGGGCCGCGCCTCCAATTGTTGCCGCAACCGATCATTGTCCTGCCGCAGCGTCCGCAGTTCTGACTCCAGTTTGGCGACACGCGGATCAGGCGGCGTCGGGCGCCCCAGCATCCAAGCCAGCCCGGTAAACGATCCAAGAGCGAGAACGGCGAGAAAAATGGTGAGAAAACGTGGCATGATGGCGACCTCCTGTAACACAATGACGATACGACGTGAGAAGGTTACATGGTCGACAGGACCTGTGACCAGTGCAAATCGTGCTTTGTTCTGGCGCACGGGCGGCCCACAGGGCAAATTTGTCCCATGCTTCTCCGAACCACGGTGCTACTCATCTGCCTGGCCGCCACCGGCTGGTACGTGAATGAGCAGCAACGCGCCGGGGATTTCCAGCACGTGGACGATCTCTTTCTGGATTTCCTCGTCGCCAATGCCCGCGACCGCTTCAGCCTGCCAGATACCAAGGCGGAGGAGCGAGTGGTTTTTGTCCAAATGCGTGAGGAAGACTCGGCCGAGTACGCCGCCTGGCCGCCGCCGCCCCTGGACTGGCAGACGGTTCTGAAAAGCCTGCAAGCCTATGAGCCTGGAGTGGTGGTTATTGCCACCCCGCTCACGTGGGGACGGCCTTCTCCCGATTTCGCCGCCGCAGTCACGGAGGCGTTGTTGCCGTTTCCATCTGTCGTGCTCGGCATTGAAACCGAACTCGCCGGACCGGAGCGCCAGGCGCCGGCTTTCATGGGGGATCTGTCCGACGCACTACCCCGTTTCCAGCGCGTCGACGGAGATCTCCACGCCGTCCCGCGTCTCGCCTCGCTGATTAGCGCGCCTGACCCGGCGTTCAGAAACCAGGCGGAACTGGGGTTGCTGAGCGCCCGTTTGGTCAAGGAGATGTGGATGCTGCCGTACGTCATTCGCGAAGGCGATACCCTGGTTCCCTCCATCCTCGCACAGGCCCTGTCACGCCATAGCCGCAGCCCCTACATGTCGCAACGCCTTCGGTTAGGCCCGGGTGCGGGCGCCTATCTGCGAGAAGGCTTGTTCGTGCCCCTCGAAGTATCAGGCGAAATGGCCGTGGACTTCCGCACCTCCGTCCCCACCGTCAATGCGCTGCATCTGATGACCGGCACCTTGGCCGATGGAACCGGCATGGAGGACAAGACGGCTTTGGGCAAGGGCAAAATCGTGGTTCTGGGTTTTGACCGCGAATCCTCCGGCAGCGGGCCGCGCCTCGCGCGTCTTTATGCCCAGGCGCTTAAACAGGTGCTGGCCCTGCCGCGCCTGCGCCTTCTTTCCCAAACAGAACAGTGGATTGCCTGGAGCATGGCGGCCCTGGGCGCCTTGTGGATCACCCTGCGTGTGCGGCGCGGCCGGGCGCTCATCGCTGGCGCGTTGTTCGTGTTCCTGGCCTTGGTGTCCAGCTTTCTTGTCTTCCAATCCAGTTTGATATGGTTTCCGCCCACCATGCCGGCAGCGCTGTTGGCGACGGGCGCGCTCGTGGCGTTCGTGATCGGGCGCAGGAGCCTGGATCAGGAGACGGCCCCCGGTAATTCCGCGGCGTAACCTATTAAGCCGGGGCAACATCCGCGCGGGCGATGCGATGCTTCCAACCAGGACTTGCAGTTTCGCCATCGCACCATAGCTTCATCTTCCCCGTCTTTTCCTTTTTCACGACCTCATGCGATTTCAAAACCTTACACGCCGCCGCGAGATCGGGGCCAACTGCTACCTGCTCGAGTCTGGCGAAAATCGTGTGGTCCTGGATTCAGGCATGCACCCCAAGCAAACCGGCTACGATGCGCTGCCAGACTACAGTCCCCTTCCCCAGAATAGCGCCAATGCCATCCTCATCAGTCATGCGCATCACGACCACATCGGTTCGTTGGCCGTACTGCAGCGCCGCCAGGCGGGCACTCCGGTATACATGACGGAATTCACCGGCGAAGTCGGCAGCGCCATGCTGCATAACTCCGTCAATGTCATGACCAGTCAGCGTGAGGAGTTGGGAGTCAACGAATACCCCCTTTTCACCCACCGCGAATTGGATGAGATCCGCTCCGGCTGGATCTACCGCGACGCGGGCAAGGCCTTTGACATTCCCAAGACGAGCATGACGGCAACCTTCCACGATGCCGGTCACATCGTTGGTTCGGCGGGCATCATGATCAAGGAGAACGGCAACACCCTCTTTTACACGGGTGATGTCAACTTCGAGCCCCAAACCATTTCCATGGCGGCCGACTTCCCCACGCGGGACATCGACGTGCTGATCATTGAGACAACACGCGGCACCTTTCAGCGCGCCGCCGACTACTCGCGGAAAAGCGAAAAGGAGCGGCTCGCGGGCGTCATTCGCGACACGCATGCCGCCGGCGGCTCCGTCTTGATTCCCGTCTTCGCCCTTGGCAAGACCCAGGAGGTCATGCTCATGCTGCACGAGTTGCATCAGGAAGGCCTCATTCCCGACATGCCGCTCTTCATCGGTGGCCTGGCCACCAAGGTCACGGTGCTGTACGATCACTACGCCAGCCGCACCCGGCGGAACTACTCCGGATTTCGGCTGCTCGAAGACATCGACATCTTCGTCGCTCCCAAGGGCCGCCGGCGCCAGATCACGTATCAACCCAAGGCCATCTTTGCCCTCTCCAGCGGCATGATGAGCGAAGGCACGACTTCGAACCAATTTGCCTGGAGTTTCATTGGCAACCCGCGCAATTCCGTGGCCTTCGTTGGATATACTGATCCCGCTTCCCCCGGCTACCGCCTGCGCCACGCCAAGGCCGGTGACACCGTTAAACTAGCTCCCGACATGCCGCCCACGGAAGTGCGCTGCCGCATCGAAAACTTCGATCTCAGCGCCCATGCCACTCGCGAGGAGATCGCCGATTACGCGGAAAAGGTGCGCCCGAAAAAACTGCTCATGGTGCACGGAGAAATCCCCGCTCAGGACTGGTTCAAAGCCCGTTTTGCCGAGACGCTCCCCAGCACTGAAGTCATCCTTCCGGAA
>JAXMIV010000041.1:0-7845 GCA_034377045.1 Prosthecobacter sp.
GGCAGCCATGGCGGGATCCAGCTTGCCGCCAGCCGCGGGTTTTGCGGCAGGTGCCGCGGCAGCGGTGGCTGGTTTGGCGGCATCCGCCGGTTTCGCCGCAGGCGCCGGTGCTGGCGCGGCCGCGACCGCCACCGGCTTGGCATCATCTTCCGCGGTCCATCCCGTGTTGATATGCGCGCCGGGCAGCTTCGCTTTCAACTGCGCCACTCCGGCCTTCGTCACTCCCGTCTGCCAAAGATATAGTGCCTTCAACTTCGGCAGGCCCGCGAGCTTCTGAATGCCCGCGTCGGTGATCTTCGTGTTGTACAGATTCAGGTACTCCAGCAAGACCAGCCCTTTCAGGTGATCGAGCCCGGCATCGGTAACTCCCGTACCATCCAGCCGCAATTCCGTCAGGTTCTTCATCGTCCCGACCGCTTGCAAGCCCGCGTCAGTGACTTTGGTGCGGGCGAGATCGAGGGAGCTGACCTTATCCGCGACGGGCGCCAGCGGCGCCAACCCTGCATCGGTGAATTCCTTGGCGACATTCAGCGCCGTGAACCGATACAGCTTGGCGTCAGCGGCGATGGGCATCAGCGACGCGCCGGTCGCGTTGACTTTCGCCACGGCCGCAGTCACCACGGGATCCGCGGCGGGTTTGTCGGCGGCCTGCAGACTGAACGCGAGAAGGCAAAGAATAAGGGGGGTATACTTCATGGACTGGCTGGATTTGGGGCGGAGAAACTCTGATTGGAGGCCACCTTGAGGGCTTCATCGACGACAGGCTGAACTTCAGGCGGGAATTTCGCACCGGTCACCTTCTGCGTGTTCGAGGCTCCCTGTTGAATCCACCAGCGCAACAGCGCGATCTCTCCCTCGGTCAGTTGATCCTTGCCGTCCGGCGGCATGTGATCATCTTCCTCCAGGGCCAGCAGTATCCGCTGGATGGTGAGGCTTTCCTCCGGCTTGCCGGGGATGATGTTCTTGGCGCCGTCCTCCTCGCTCGCGCCGCCCTTCATCACCATCTCAAAGGAGTCCAACCGCAGGTCGCCCTTCGCCTTGTCTTCATTGTGGCACTTGTTGCATTTGGCTTCAAAAATCGGCAGCACCACGTGCTGAAACACCAGCTTGTCATCGCCGCCTACCGGAGCAACCGCCACGGCCGGGGGCGGAGTCGTTTCAGGAACAGTCGGCGCCTGCGTGATCGTTTTTGGCGGTGCGGGGGGAATCACTGGCGGCGGCTGGACGATGTCAGGCTCCGGCTCTTCCTTGGGCGGGGTCACGAAGCTCAGCATCAGCTTTTCCATACCTGTAATCTGGGACTTCACGATCGGTGGCGCGTGCTGCGTCAGGAACTTGTTGCCGTGGGACATGTTGCCGCCGAAATGCGCCCCCAGTCCCATGACGCTGAAGGACAAAAAGAAAATCGCCCGGTAGGCGTGCAGCAGCTCCGAACTCCCCTGCCCCATGGCGTAAATGCGAATCACCAAAGCCAGCAGCACCCCCGTGGTGCCGATGATGCCCATGGATTGATGCAGCGAAAAATTGCCGCTCAGATAACCGCCTTCGCGTGACAGCATGATGCCCGCGAAGACCGCCAAAATCGCCCCGGCCGCCCCCACCAGCAGGGTGATCAGCGCCGCGGGACCATACTTTTCCTCACCCCGGCGGGTCAAACAAAACACCTCCATCAGCACCAGCAGCAGCAGCGCGCCCACAGGGGTATGCACAAAGATGGGGTGGAAGCGCCCCACAAACAGAACATTGGACGATGGCTCGCCTGCCGGCGCTTCAAAGGACGGCGGGAACGCCATTAGACCCACCACGAAAATCACAATGAGCGACAGCGTCGCGACCCATACACCTAGGAACGATTTAGGCTGCTCAGGGGCAAATTGGGGGGAAGGCATGGTCAAGGGGGTTGCTTTATAACGTATCATACCAACGCCAATTTGGCATGGAATCGTTCAATCTGCTTATGGCGAATCGTGCTCATTCCAGGTTAAATAGCCGCATTTGACGCACAAATTGTCAATTTCGGCCCAGCCGCACATCCATCCATACGGCTCCCAGGAGCACCAGGCCGCGCACCATCAGTTTGTTGTCCGGCGGCACTGACATCAGCGCCATGCCATTCAGCAGCGCCGCCATGATCAGGGCGCCAAAGAGCACCCCAATGACCGATCCCCGGCCGCCCCGGAGGCTCACCCCGCCGATCACGCACGCGGCCACGGCATCGAGCTCCATCCATTCCCCGATGTCCGTGGTCGAATTGCCCGTGTAAGAAGTGACCATGAAGCCGGTGATCGCCACGATGATCCCCAATAGCGCGAAAGCCCCTGCCACCACTCGCTGGACCGGCACCCCGGAAACCACCGCCGCCTCTGGATTGCCGCCGATCGCGTACAAATAGCGGCCAAAGACCGTGTGCTGCGTCAGCAGATACACCCCCAGGGCCACCGCCCCAAAGATCAGCGCCGGCAGCGGAATGCCACGAAACTGGTTGGTGACGATCACAAAGAGCAACACCGCCTGGGCGGCGATGAAGAGACGCAGGAAAACCGTCTCCCGCGCCTCCACCTCAAACCCACTCACCCGGCGCTGGGCACGGCCATGCAGGCTGGCGATCAGCAGCGCCAGGATGATCAGGACCGCCACCCCATACCCGGCGACGGGTGGCAGATAGTAGGTGCTGATCAGCGAATAAAGATTGGTCTGACCCCCTGCCACCACAGGGATGGTCTGGCTGCCGATCACCTTCCAAAAGAGGCCGCGAAACACCAGCAAGCCCGCCAAGGTGACGATGAAGGCGGGGATCCGCTCATGCACCACCAGGAAGCCGATGCCCTTCCAGATTAGCAGCCCTGCCGCCAGGGCAATGCCCAAAGCGAGCGGCGATGGCAGCCCCGCCCGGGTCGTCAACACCGTGGCAATGCCGCTCAGCAACGCCAACCCGCTGCCCACGGAGAGGTCGATATGCCCCGGCAAGATCACCAGCAGCATCCCCATCGCCAGCGTCGCGGTGATCGCCAGTTCCGTCATCAGCAGGGACAGATTGCGCGCATCCAGAAACTTCGGCTCGGCGATGCCAAAGAAAGCGCACACCGCCAGAAGGGCGATGGCGATGGAGAAGTCGCGCAGCGAAAGAGCTTGGGTCATGACCGAAGAACTACAGGCTTGGCAAAAAACCGGCGCCCTTGTCACTCACGAAGCTGCTTCAGCGCCTTGGCGAATGAGATAGACAGTCGCCAACGGCGGCAAATCGAGGGTGAGGCTGTGCAACTGATCATGCCAAGGAGTCGCCACGGACTGCAATGGCCCCGCATTCACCACTCCAGAACCCGCGTACTTCGTTCCATCCGTGTTCAGCAACTCGCGATAGGCGCCCGCCTCCGCCACACCGACCCGGTAACCAGGCCGCGGCACGGGTGTCGCATTAACGATGCAATAAATCTTCTGCCCCTTGGCCGACATGCGGATGAAGGCAAAGATGCTGTTCTCCGCATCGTTCGCCTCCAGCCAGCGAAAGCCTCCGGACTCATGGTCCAGGGCATGCAAGGCGGGTTGCGTCGCGTAAAGTTGGTTGAGATCGCCGATCAACTTTTGCGTCGCCGCATGCTCCTCTCCCAGGAACAGATGCCAGTCCAGGCTGCTCTCATGATTCCATTCCTGCCATTGGCCGAACTCGCAGCCCATGAAGATGAGTTTCTTCCCGGGGTGCGCCCACATCCACGCATAAAACATGCGCAGGTTCGCGAACTTCTGCCAGCGATCACCGGGCATCTTGTTGATCAGCGATCCCTTGCCATGAACCACCTCATCGTGACTCAGCACCAGGATGAAATTCTCATCGAATGCATACAGCATGGAGAAGGTCGCCTCGCCGTGATGATACTTCCGGTGCACCGGATCTTCCTCCATGTAGTGCAGGCTGTCGTTCATCCAGCCCATGTTCCACTTGAAGCCAAAACCCAGCCCGTTATCGGACACCGGCTTTGACACGCCAGGCCACGCCGTGCTCTCCTCCGCGATGATCGTCGTCCCTGGATGCGCGGCATAACAGATGCGGTTCAGATCGCGCAGGAAATCAATCGCCTCAAGATTTTCCCTGCCACCATATTTGTTAGGCACCCATGCCCATGGCTTGCGCGAATAGTCCAGGTACAGCATCGATGCCACCGCATCCACCCGCAGGCCATCGATGTGATACTGCTCAAGCCAGAACAACGCGTTCGCGACCAGGAAGCACTTCACCTCCGGCCTTCCGTAATTGAAGATCAGCGTGCCCCAGTCCTGATGCTCCCCCTGGCGCGGATCGGAGTGCTCATACAGAGACGTGCCGTCAAACTGAGCGAGTCCGTGGATGTCCTTGGGAAAATGCCCCGGCACCCAATCGAGAAGCACGCCAATCCCCGCCTGATGGCAGCGATCCACGAAATAGCGAAACTCGTCCGGATTACCAAAGCGGCTCGTCGGCGCAAAGTAGCCGCTCACCTGATAACCCCAGGAGCCGTCAAACGGATGCTCCGCCACTGGCATGAGTTCAATGTGGGTAAAGTTCAGCGCCTTCACATAAGGAATCAGATCGTCCGCCAGTTCGCGATACGACTTGGAACGGTTGCCCTCTTCAGGAATGCGCTTCCATGACCCCAGATGCACCTCATAGACGCTCATCGGCTTGTGGTACAAGTCCGCCGTCTGCCGTTGCTTCATCCAGGCGTCATCACTCCAGTGGTAGCGCTTCAGATCAAACACCAAGCTCGCCGTCTGCTCACTGTGCTGAGCGTAAAAGGCAAAAGGATCGCTCTTCAGCATCAGTTGTCCATCCGCCGCTGCCACTTCATACTTGTAGTGATCCTCCTCCGCCACACCGGGGATAAACAGCTCCCAGACGCCGGCTTCGATGCGCAGCCGCATCGGGTGCGTGCGGCCGTCCCAGTTGTTGAAGTCGCCGACCACGGAAACACGCCGCGCATTCGGCGCCCACACCGCGAACTGCGTGCCCGCCACCCCGTCCTGCACCTGCAAGCGCGCGCCAAAACAATCATAGAGACGCTGGTGCGTGCCTTCGCGGAAGAAGTACATGTCCTGGTCGCCCAACAGCAGTTGCGTAAAGGCGTACGTATCCGCGATCACGGTGGCCACTCCCTCGAAAGTCTTCAACTCCAGGTCATACGGCTTGTCCGCCGCCGCGGCCGGCAGCACCACGGCGAAAAACCCGTGATGATGCACCCTCGTCATCGGCCACGAGCCCGATCCGTCCCGCGCCAGCACGGTCACCCCTTCGGCCCTCGGCTGGAAGGTGCGCACCACCACCGTTCCGTCACTCAGGCGATGCCGGCCCAAAAAGCCAAACGGATCGCCGTGGCGGGCTTCCAATACGGCCAGCATCTCCGGCAACGGACAAAAATCTTCGGTCATTCCCTTCGTTAGCGAATTTGTAGCAGCGGCTCAAGACGTTCCTGGCAAATCTTGAGCATATCGTGCTGCCGCCACACCTCCCGCCGCCGGGCGATTTCCGGCGCCGTGGCGGCCCAATTGAGGATTTGGCAGGCGATTTCAACAGGCGCTGCCCCAAGACTGAAAGTCTCCCCACGACCCTCCATCACCTCCCGGTGTACCGCCAAGTCCGAACAAAACACCGGCAGCCGATGCAGCACCGCCTCCAGCAGCGGCAGGCCAAAACCCTCCCCCTTGCTGGGGAAAAACAGGCAATCCGCCAGCGCATAGAGCCCGCGCACGTCCGCATCCGACAAATCACCCTCCTGGCCCAAAAAGCGCACTTGATTCGCCACTCCCCGTTCTCCGGCCAGGGCTCTTAGCTCCTCAAAGTAGCGCACCCCATCCGCCTGGTGCGGGTCAGGAGCCCCGGTCACCACATAGGCCGCCGGGCATCCGAGGTCCCGCAGCGCCGCGCAAACCTCGATCCCGAGCTCGATATTCTTCCGCCGGATCAGCCGTGTCGGGTGAAAGAGAATCAAATCGTGCCGCCACAGTTGCAGCGCCGCCACCCGTTCCGTTAGCCCAAGCACCTCCGTCAGGTCGATGCCGTTTGGGATCACCTGGATCTCGCTGAGCCCCACTCCCGAATCCCGCGCGTAATCCCACCGCCGCGCCTCCGAGACCGCCACGCAGACCGCATTCGGCACCGGTTCGCTCAGCATCATATAGTCCGCCTCCAGCCACGGCAGATGCGCATAGTACGGATTCACCGCCGCCACATCGTGTATCCAGTTGATCCACCGCACTTTCGGCGAAGCCGCCGCCATCTCCCGCAGCTCCAGCGTCCAGTCCAGATCAAACGGCATCGTGAATAGGTTATGCACAATCACCGCATCAAACTCCCCGGCGGCGAATGGCCCCGCCGCTCGCGTCATCACCACCACCTCATGCCCCAAACTCCGCAACGCCCGCTCCTGATCCGCCATCACCCGCTCCACCCCACCGATGACGGGTGCAGCGGTGTAATGCAGAAGGGCGATGCGCATCCTTGACCATGCAGCGCCCGGCCTGCTGCGGCAACGCGATTGTCCCTCTCCATCCCGATCCCGAAGGGATCAAAGCCGGTAGCCAGGCGGTAAACGAGCCTCAGCGAGTGCCACCCCTGGAAATCCACGCTCACATTCCCCACTCAAGGACGCATCCCGGCATGGATGCCAGCGGTTTCCGCACGCCCCCGATAACGAGCAAGTTGAGTCTGCCTTCATTGGTATTGATCGATCCTTTCGAGAACAGCCTTTGCTAAGATGACAGACAACTTGGGCTTTATCTGGTAAAACCGCGAATCCTGCTTGTCGTATCGATCTTCCTTGTAGGCTTCTTGAAAAGCTTCCCATGTCCCCCCTTTGCCAACCTCATAGGCTTCAGGTCGATACACCGCGAGCGCATCCGCAAAGTTCTTCTCGAATTCGGTCGCCTGATAATACTTCAAGCCTTCGGCAACGAGATGCCGATAAACACCCTGCGAGTTCCAGAAATACTGATGATGCCCGCCATTGTTGACCTCGTTGAAGTAATAAATCAAAGGCTCGATATACCGCCAATGTTCCGGCAACGCGCGGAGTCGCTCCACCGATTCAGGTGTGTCATCGATGTCAACATGCTCGGCCACGCGATCCGCCAACTCAAAGACGAAAAACTCATCGCCGGAATCGAGGCCTCTCGCGGTCAGTACCTGCCTTCCCGCTCCCGTGCCCGAGTCGCCAGAGCACGCGCAGAGAATGCCGAAACCAACGGTAAATGCCAGCCGAATTAGGGACATAAAATCAGATTGAGTCACAACGGCCGCCCAAGCAAAGTTAAGATCGCGGCTCGAGCAAAAACGAAGGCGACCCACATCGTCATCGGTGGCATCAGCCAAACCACATAGAACACCATCCATGGAATGGCCATCCGTCTCTTCAATGATAGGCCAGATAATCCAAGTCCAACAAAGGACACTATGACCACTGACCTGACCACCGGCATCTCGGATAATCTCCAACCCGTAACATCCTCGGTGACGATCATTGCAATCATGGGCACGCTCGCGAACCATGCGAAAGCGAGTGTCTGCCAATGGCGGCGGGCGATATCCAATGGATTCATAACCCAAGGTCACTAACACATGCTCGATTTGGCATCCACCGTTTCGGCATACTTGCCGGAGATCCCCTCATAGCTGGCGCCCGTGTGTGTGGTCATGCGTTTCCTTCCTGGCTTTCAAAGCCTCGTCAAGCAACTCCAAGCTTCCCACGGTCTGAAGTTTCCAACTTTGCCCTGCGCGCCAGCACTGAGCACCGATCCCTCATCGCTCCAAAAATTCCGCCTCACCTACTTTGCCCTTTTGCTCGAGCGGAACTCTCCCGGGCAGGGTACGTCTGTCAA
>JAXMIV010000042.1:0-3990 GCA_034377045.1 Prosthecobacter sp.
CGTCAAAGATCAGCCGCGCGCCGATGCGATCACAACGTTCGCGCACGCCTTCGAGGAACCCAGGGTCCGGGTCCGTGTGGCGTGTCGGCTCCATGACAATCGCCGCGAGTTCGCTGCCATATTTAGCGATGATGGCATCCAACTCGTCGAGACGATTGTAGCGAAACATCAGTGCGGAGCCGGCCAGAGCTGCGGGAACGCCTTTTGGCTCCAGGCCCGGCAGCAGATGCCCGTTCAGCGGATCGGTGCCGTCCTTGACTTCGGGTGAAGGAAGATTCGCCGCGAGGTACCAATCATGCCAGCCGTGGTAGCCGCAGATGGCGATTTTTTCACGCGCGGTGCGAGTCCGCGCAATGCGTACGGCCACAGTCATGGATTCACCGCCGGAGCGGGTGAAGCGCGCCATCTGCGCCCAGGGGTGAATCTCGATCATCAGCTTCGCCAGATCGACTTCATCGTGCGTTTGCAACGTCGCCATCGAACCGTGGTTGACGCGGCGGATCACGGCCGCGTTGACATCAGGATCAGCATAACCACAGATGCAGGAAAGGATGCCGCTGGTGCTCATGTCGATGAAACGGCGACCTTCGATATCGATCACCTCACATCCGCGCGCCTCACTGTAATACGCGGGCCACTGCCCGGGGGCGAACATCTCCGGGCGCTTGCTCAGCAGTTGCGTGCCGCCGGGGATGAGCTCCTTCGCCTCGCGATAGGCTGCCTGTACATCCACGGGCGAGCGCGACAGAGGCAGACCGAGCAGACGGCGCGCGCCCAGGCAGAAGATTTCTTCCACATCGCTTCCGGTGAGGTGCATGTTCTCACAGGCTTCCTTTAGGGCGAGCAGGGACTCAAGGCCTAGCAGCGTCGGTTTCGCGAACCGCGAGCGGCTAAAGTTGGTGTCTGCCTCATTGAGCCAGAGGTAACCGTCGCCGAGATTGACGCAGCGGGTGCGCATTTCACTAACCGCAAAATCGGTGCCAAAGAGCAGCCGTGTCGGCCCGAATGCCCTCAGAATGGCCTCGAATCCGGAGGCTTCGCACACGGCCGAAGTGTCAAAAAAGACATTGTCCAGCCCACGTAGCGCGTCGATGCCCTCGACCGTATGGCGGCCGCAGAAGCCCCGCGCCGCATGCGCGAGAATGAGCCGCGCGCCTGGATACGCCTCGCAATGCCCGCGAATGTACTTTTGATTGGATACCTCAGCAAGTGCACGCGGCAGGACCATGTGCAGCATGATCACCAGCCGGTGGCGATGCGCGATCTCCCAGGCCCATTCCGGGATGAACTCGCTTGATGGCGCAAAGAAGGTATCGGCGCGGTCCGCGAAGAGGTGATACACCTTGAAGCCCGCGAAGTCATGCTGGAGGATCTGCTGCTCCACGGCGGCCGGGTCTTGTTTAGGCGTGATCATCATCAGCCCGCGCGAGTGCGGATCATGCAGCAATTGGTCCGCAAGGAACTGATTCGCGGCCTCTACGTCGAGCGTACCGGAGGGAAAAGGGAAAAACAAACCACCACGCGGACAGCGCCCGGGCATCCACGTGGAAACATGCTGATTATATACCGCTCGCGTGACCTCCGCAGGCCCGGCGGCGAGCATCGGCGAAGGCGGCGCACCGAGATCGGCGATGCGCCAAAGATGCGCGTGTGCGTCGAAGGCATCCGGCGGCACGAAGTCCTTGAGATGGCGTTCGAACAGTTCCAGGTCGGCAGGCTCGGCCATGGCCCAGGCAAAGGGATTGGCGATCGTATTGGAGGCAGGATTCATGGGAATTCAGCTAGAAGAGACGCACGCGGCCTAACCATGAACACAGCTACCGCGCAGAGGATGAGGATGGCCGCCGCGAGAAAGAACATCGTGCTCACATCCACCCGCGCATCGCGCAAGGCGCCGCCCGCGTAGAGAGACACGCCGCCGAGCAGGCAACTCAGGAGATTCATGAGGCCGAAGCCCGTGGCACGGTAGCGCGCATCACAGGCGGTGCAGAGGATGGGCATCATGTTGGCATCCAGGAACACCCGCGTCAGGCCATAGAGGATGAGACCGCCCAGGCACACCACGAGAATGCCAGATTGTGCACAGATGAAGATGCCGGCTGCCGCGATGCCTAATCCGATGACCGCGACGTGATTGCGCGCGCGCGCATTCGTGCGGCTCCAGCGGTCCGCCCAGAAACCTCCAATGAGCAGTCCGAAAAGGCCAGCCACCTGCGGATAACTGGTGGCCATGATGCCCGCGGTACCCTGGGGGAGCTGAAACTGCTCATTCAAGTACGTGGGCATCCAACCGAGCACGGCCCAACCAGCAATGCCGATGATTCCCCAGCAAAAAAGAATGAGCCTGAAGGAGCCATTGCCGAGCAGGCTGGCCAATGCCTCGCCCATGCCCGCGCCTCGGGTACCTGCTGGTGCGTCGCCCACACGCATCGCCGGTGGCGCATCGCGCAACGTGAAGAGGAGCAGCGCGGCATAGGTCATGCCGCCGATGCCGAACAATGTGAACGCATACTGCCAACCCTGGCGCTCCGCCAGCCAACCGCCGAGCCCGCCCAAGGCCGAGCCGACACCAAGGCCGGCGATGACAATGCCCGACGCCAAAGCGCGCGTGCCGGTGCCGTGATAGTCCGCGATCAGAGCCAGCGCCGCCGGTAGGAAACACGCTTCGCTGATGCCCATGCCAATTCGCACGGCCACCAACTCATCGTAGCTTCGCGCATGGCCTGTGAGCCAGGTCATCAGCGACCACACAAACAGCCCGGTAATGATGACCCGGCTGCGATTGAAGCGATCCGCCAGAAAGCCCGCCAAGGGATTCAGCGCCGCGTAGCTCCACAAGAAAGCGGATGTGAGCAGGCCAAACTGCGCGTCCGACATGGGGATGGCTTCCTTGATCGACAGGCGCATCGTCGTCAGCATAATGCGGTCCAAATTATTCAACACGCCCACGACAAAGAGCATGCCCACCGTCAGCCACGCGCGCGTCATGATGCTGGTGGACGGCGCATTCATGGATCATTCAGCCGCGATGCATGAAGCCACGCCAGTGGGCGCGGCCACGGTCGTACCACAGAGATCGGCGCGCCGCTGCCGCAGGCCATTGAGGGCGAAGATCACATCCGCCCCATCGAGAATCCAGTTCATGCCCAGGGCCACAAAACGGCGGGTCTGCTCCAGGCTGAAGACGGGTGAGAGATGCACACCGACGCCGATCCCGGCGGCACGGCAGCGTACAATGACGTCCTCGATGAGGCGCAGCAGCGCGGGATTCTCCCACTGTTCCGGAGCCTCCAGCGATACACTCAGATCATGCGGTCCCATGAACACACCGTCCACACCCGGCACCGAAATCAAGGCATCAAGGTTCTGATAGGCGGCCACGCTTTCGATGCCGATGATCGCATAATGATGCCGATTGAAGCGCCCCAAAAACTCGCGCGTGGCCTCGGCGGGCGGCTGCGTACCATCGAGGATGCCGCGCAGTTGCCGACCCTTGATCGGTCGATAATGCACCGCGCCGACGATCTCTTTGACCTCTTCCACCGTCTCCACATACGGTGCGACGATACCGTGGGCGCCGCCATCCGATGCCATCGCCGCCTCCCGCGCACAGGGAAACGGAATGCGCACGATGGGCGAGATGCCCAGGCTGTCAAAGTGCTGGCACAGCATCGACGTCTCCGCGCGATCCACCGGCATGTGCTCATTGCAGACAAAGGCAAAGTCCAGCGGCGCCGTGGCGATGATTTTGGTCGCCACCGCATGACTCAAGCCGCATACGTGCGTGCCGTACACACGCCCGCCGGTATGAAGATTTTGGCGAATCTGTTCTCCGGTCATGCAGGTGGGCGGTCGTTGAACATGGTCTATCTTGCGCTTGCAGGCTCCTGCCGGACAAGTAAAAGGTCCTGGTTATTTGAGAAGACCAGATTGCCAGGACCAGACCCCGATGAAATCGAAAACGCCGCTGCCTCTCCTGCCGCAACGCCT
>JAXMIV010000043.1:0-9189 GCA_034377045.1 Prosthecobacter sp.
TTTGAATACCACATCGGTGCCCGATTGCCTGCCGCCAGCGTGGCGCGCAATCCAGTCAAAGTCCCGCGCGACACCCCTTTTGCCTGGCCCGAAACAACAAACCCTTTGCGATTGGCTTGCGTGGCGAGAATGCAAGCACGACCCAAAGGGCATGACCTCCTGCTCCAGGCGCTGGCCGATCCCTGCTGGAAGAACCGTCCTGTTCACCTTTCCTTTTTTGGTGACGGTGAGAATCGGCGCGGTATGGAGTTGCTCGCGCACATGCTGGGCATCTCGGATCGGGTGTGCTTTCATGAGCATGTGGAAAGCGTGGCCGAGATCTGGCGAGACCATCACATGATCGCTCAGCCTTCACGCAACGAAGGCATGCCGCTCTCCCTGGTGGAGGCGCTAATGTACGGCAGGCCGGCACTGGCCACCGACGTGGCGGGGCACACGGAGATCATCACAGATGGCGTCAATGGCTTCATTGCGGAGGCGCCTACGGTTCGACACATTGGTGCAGCCTTGGAGCGAGTCTGGACCCATCGTGATCAGTTGCCACAAATGGCTAAGACCGCCTATGAGCGCATACGCAAAGACATTCCGCCTCATCCCGTTCAGGAATTTGCCTCTCAAATACTTGCGGCTTGTCAGTCCGCGAATCGGACTTGAAGCTAGCAAAATACCCAGGTGTCAGGACTGAAACTCAGGAGGCGCACGCATGATAAACATCTGCGTAGCGCTTGATCGTCGAATTCACATCCAATTGGGCGCACGTCCACTCACGGGCATTTTGTCCAATGATCTGCGCATTTTTGGGGTCCCCGAGCAGGTTTCTCAATCCGGTCGCTAGCGCTTCCTCATTGCGCCGAACCAGCAAATACTCCCGGCCTGACTGCCCAAACTCAACGTCCGGCATGCCTTGGAACTCGGTAATGATCGCAGGCAGGCCGCAAGCCATGGCCTCAAGCACCGCATTGGGCATACCCTCCTGTTCCGAAGCAAAGACAAAAAGATCCGCCGCACGCAGCCAGTCTTCAACACGGTTGGTTTCGCCTGCAAAAATCACCGAATCGCGCGCTTCAGGCGAGGTGGCCATCGTCTTGATATCTTTCTGATAATGCCCCAACTCATCCATGCGCTCGCGCGTCATGAAAGTGGGGCGATCAAAGCCTCCCACCAGCACCAGATGTGCATCGGGCACCACGCTGATTACCTTCAGCCAGGCGTTCAGCAAAAGGTGCACTCCTTTGCGGGGCACGATATTGCCGACAAAAATCGCCAACTTCCCCTCCACGGGCAAACCTAAACGCCGACGCAACTCCCGCTTCTCCCCATCATCACGGACCGGGCAAAAGCGCTCTACATTCACGCCATTGGGAATGATCACCAGGCGCTCACGCCGCACCCCCAATCGTTCAAACCAGCGTGCCATGACGGTAGAACTGGCGATGACCTGATTAAAGGGTGCATAATATCGCCGATAACGCCACTGACGCACCCAGCGTCTCCAAAAAGCACCTTCCAATTCCTGCCCACCCACCATTGTGCCGGCATACACGCATCTCACTCCATGCCGGCGCAACCGCCGCAGCCAGGGCGTCGACTCCGCATGGGCCAGAGATGTTTGGAAGACACTCCCCTGCGCGGGTTTGCTCGAAAGCTCGTTCCAGGCAGCTTCGAACAGTGCCGCATCTCGGGCCGCAGGCTTTCCCTCCGCTGCGAGCCTCCGCACATGCAGCGTCTCATGCATCTGCTCAGACTCCGGGCTGTTCTCGTCCTCCTTCAAGGTAAACACTTTGAATCTGATCCCATGTTTGGCCAAGGGCACACTGTAACGCCGAAACCGTTCCGCAGCGCCCGCGAGTATTGGGTGGAAATGCCTGAATACCATGGACACTTCCACGGCGGATTCCTGCACGTCGGCAGAGGGGGACTTATTCGTTTCCATCAGTGGCAGCAGTAATAACCTCAAGCCCCGACCACGCCAGCAATCTCTTTCACGACACCACCTCGCTTAATGTCCGCCACATCCCTTATTGCCAAAGCACGCTGGCGCATCCTGTCCTCTTACAAGGTCAACAAGCTGCGTACCCGCCTGTATCAGACCCTGCATCCGTGCCGGGAGCCGCGCATTGTCTTCGTCTTCGGCTGTCAACGGTCCGGCACCACCATGCTGCGCAGCTTTATCGGCTTTGATCCTCGTGTGGATGACCAGGGCGAAGGTGACCCCCCCTACTTTTGGCAGGTGCCCGTGGAGGATCCGCGTTACCTGCGCGCTGTGCCTGATGAGGAGATCGAGCGCCTGTCCCGTGCCAGTCACAGTCCTGTTGTCCTCATCAAGCCTCTCCATGACAGCCAGCGCGCCGCCGCTCTCCTTCAGCGCTTTCCGCGCTCCAAAGGCATTTGGATCTTTCGCCATTACCACGAGGTGATCCTTTCCCATCTCAACTATTATCGCGGTCGTTACGATCCCCCGTGCGCGATCTTCTGGAACTCAATCCCACCTCGTGGAAAAGCGAAGGCTTGAGCGCCGAAACGCAGCAGTTCATTCGCCAGCACCGTCATCAAGCCACCACGGCAACCGCCGGTTTCGCCCTCTTTTGGCTGGCTCGGAATTCGCTGCTTTTTGGTCAGGACCATCCAGACCTGATCTCTCTCCACTACGCCGATCTCGTCGACCATCCCCAGGCTGCTCTCAGCCTGCTAAGCAAGCACATCGACCTCGACCTCGATCCACGTTATGCCGAGTTTCCACAGCGGCGCGAACGGCGCAAAGAACTGCCCGATCCCATCCCCCCGGTCCTTCTGGAAGCTTGTGAAGACATGATGGCCCGGCTTAAGGCGCGTTCCGCGAGCTTGGCGGGCAACTGATTTCAAAACTCTCCCTCCAGACTGTTGCAAACACACCTAACAACAGGTTTGCCCATTTCCAGGGCGATCGCCACCTCGCCCACCGTGCCCGGCAAGGCTCCCTACCTGAACCTGCTGGAGGCCTATCGCGGCATTGCCTCCACTGCGGTGGTGCTTCACCACATCGGCGCCATCGCACTGAAACAACACCATGTGGACTTTACGGGTGGTTTCTTCAGCGCCTGCCACCTGCGTTTGGATTTTTTCTTCGTTCTCAGCGGCTTTATCATCGCTTGGTTGCATGCCCAAGACATCGGCCGGCCGGCCATGGCCAAACCGTTCCTGTTGAAGCGATTTTGGCGCCTCTACCCGCTGCTGTTTCTGCTCACCACCGCAAAGCTGGCCGCCGTTCTCACGATGGGCGGCTGGCGCTGGGATAAGTATCACCTCGACACAACCGTCATCCTTTCATCCTATCTCATGCTGCCCATGGAGCGATTCCCCCTCCTCCTGGCGGCATGGACGATGCCCTACGAAGTCCTCTTCTACCTGATCTTCGCCGTCGCCATCATCACTTCACGCAAGACGTTGGCCGTCATCACGGTGCTCTGGGTGGCCCTGATCGCGGGTGCGCATCTTCTGCTTGAGGAAGAGCTGGCGTTTCCCCTCTCGTTCTTTCTCAAGCCCTTTCATCTGCAACTGCTCGCCGGCGTGGCTGCCGGCATTCTGGTGCGGCGGTATGGCAACGTCGCCTGGGGAGGTGTGGTGATGGGATGGGGTTTTGGCCTCCTGGCCGTCGGACTGCTGACCCATCAGTGGATCGAAACGCTGCCTATGTTCCATGCCCGTTGCTGGTGGGCGCTGGTGTTTTGCATCCTCATCGCCGGGAGTGCCATGTATGAAGCCAGGCGATCCAAGCCCGCCCACGTCCCCCGCTGGCTGAAGGCTCTGGGCCGCGCCTCGTACTCCACCTACCTGATCCATGGCCCCCTCCTGGTCTTCCTGTTGGCTTGGTGTGCCCAGAAACACCTGCTGGAGGGGTATTGGAAAGACCTCACCCTCGCCACCTGTGGCCTCGCAGCCATTCTGGCAGGCATTCTCTGTCATCGCTTGATCGAACGGCCGATCACGCACTGGACACGGCGTATAAGCCATGTGAAGCGGGCCGGACAAACGGCATGAACAACGGACCGCTGCGCATTCTGGAGGTGGTCGACACACTCGACGGCGGCGGCATGGAGCAACAGCTCGTGGCCCTGATCAACCGGCTGGACCCCGCGCGCTTCCAATTCGAAGTCTGCTGTCTGCGACACGCGGGGGTAAACGCGGTCAAGCTTGCTCCTGGCATTCCCGTGCATCCCTTGCTGAAGGCTGAAGGCTTTCAGGTGAGCACTGCCAGGCAAATGCGGGCATTGTTGAAACGAGGCTTCCACGTCGTCCACACCCACAACCTCAGCCCTCTGATCTACGCTGCACTGGCCACGCTCGGGGGCAGAACGGTGCCACTCTTTCACGGCGAACATTCACAGTTCACGCCGGCGGAGTTCAGCCCAAAACGTGTCTGGCAGCGCCGCCTGCTTTACCTTTGCACCCGGGCCGTGCATACCGTTTCCTCAGGGCAACGCGATGAGCTGCTGCGCGCTGGCGTCAAGCATCGGCGCTTGACCGCAATCGTCAACGGCGTGGACATTGATCGCTTCCACCCACTGCCGGACAAAGCCGCACGGGCCGCCGCGCGAGCCCGAATGGGATTCGGTAGTCCGAATGAAATTTGGGTGGGCATCGTCGCCCGCTTCGGCGCCTTCAAACGTCACGCTGATCTGATCTGCGCTTTTGAATCCGTGGCTGCTGCCAATTCAAACTTGCGCCTTCTGATCGTCGGAGATGGAGGACCAGAGAAGGAACGGGTGTTGGCGCTCATGCGCCAGAGTCCGGTGGCGGCGAGAATGCATTGGACCGGTTATCAGAGTGATCCCGCCCCCTGCTATCAGGTGTTGGACATTCTCGCTGTGCCCTCCTCCAACGAAGGACTCTCCAACACGACTCTTGAAGCCATGGCGACCGCGGTTCCTGTCCTCAGCAACGACATCTGTGGCGCCCGCGAACTGATCGCCGAAGGCGAGGGCGGGTGGGTGCGTGACCTAACCACCATTGCTCAATTGACAGCGGAACTTCAGAAGGTGCTCGCCCTTGACGAGACTGAGAGAGAAATCGTCGGTGCGCGTGGCAGAGCTCGCGTCGCGACTCAGTTCTCATGGTCAGCCATGGGCCGGAATTATGCGGACTGGCTGGCCGCCTGTGCGGGCCGCTCAGCCTTTCCGGCCTGAGTCACAGGCCCTTGCGCAGGCAGGCGGTGACCCCCATGAACGCGCGCTGACTTAGCCGCCAGCGCAACGCCACCGGCAGACTGCCCAAAGCAGACTCCGCGGCCAGGGTCGCCATCAATGCCAGAGGTGTGTCCCAACGCCGGCGGAAGCGAAAGACACTCATCCGGTCAAACCCATGCTTCCTTCCCAAATCCCGGATCTCACCGTATGTCCACTCATGCATATGGAAGGCATCGGCAGTGCGGGAAAAGTACCGTGAAATGTCATGCGGCCCCGAATAGGCGTGCGGGGTGTCCAAAATGTACAATCCCCCGGGTTTCAAGGCACGGGACACAAGGTCAAAATGCGGGCCAACATCATCAGGGTGCAAATGCTCAAGGAATTGATAACTGAAGGCGATGTCCACGGAGGCCGGCGCCACATCCAGGTGCAACCCGTCAAAGACCACCATGTGAAAATTCGACGGCGCGGCCAATCCCGGCGCCCGTTGATCGGAAATGTCAGCCGCATAGACTGTCTTCGCATGCTTCGCCACCTCGCAGGCCAGTCGGCAGTCCCCCGGAGCGATCTCCATGAAAACCGTTTCCGGAGTCAGCGATTCCCGCAAAATGGCCATGCGCGCCGCCACGCTCCGGCGTGATTCCTCCTCACTCTCGCGCCTTTGCAACCGTGGATGATCCAGCACCCGTGCAAACAACTCATCATAGAGCTTGGGGAACAACTCGATTCGTTCCTCTCGCGAACTGGCGCGCAGCCGGTCAGCCAGGGATTTTTCCACCAAGTAATGATTCCTCAACTGCGCCTCTGTGCGGCCAGTCTTCGAAATGTCACGAATGCATGGGGGAGTTGGGGACATAAAGGGAGCAAGCTCGGCGGCGTTAGAAGGAGATGAAGTTCGTCATGATCTCCACCCAAATGTACAGCACCGCCTGGAAAACCACGTAGATCAAAATCAGGTCGAGAATCCCCAGGCGCCGCCAGGTTAGGGGTAATTTTTTTTGGGTGCCCGGTTCTGCCTTACTCATTGACATGGCGGCTGCTGTATTCTCCGCCCGCTGGCGTTCGAGCACTAAGACCGTTTCGCCCGGATGCCTTGCAGCGACGGCCACCGAATGTGAGCCGCTCGCAAACAACAACCCAGGCTTTGGCACAGGAAACAACTCCGGGAGCGGAAAGCGGGATGGCTCATGGACAGGCTCGGGAGCAGACTCCCTCTCGTCAGGTTCCGTTTCATCGCTCGTCGCTTCGACCCGAGTCTGGCGGGTCATCTGACGGTGAAACGCTGAGATCGCTCCGGCAATCAGGAAGAAATCGGTGTGGTAGGCGCGATCAATTATCCACGCCGATGCAGCATAACCGGAGACGAGGACCAGCAGGGCCCGCTGGCATCGATCACTGGTCTCATCCTCAGGCGGCGGACGCGCTTGCAGCACCGTGCGGGCGTTGGCATACAAGATGGCAAGAAAAAGAAACAGACCGGGGTATCCCAGATCGGCGCCGACGTTCACATAGGAACCGTGTGTGGCTTTATGAATGGTTCCGATCTTTGGAATCGTGATCCATGCCTCAAATTTTTTCCAACCTTCGCCCGTATCGGTGTTGACCATCGCGTTATGCGCCATCTGCCAGATGACCAACCGCCCGGCGATTCCATCTTCTTGGGCGCTCAGGTTTTCCATTCTGGGAAGGGTCTTGAGCGCCGTAATTCCCATCGTCAGCGCCAGCAAAACCACGATCACTTGGAATATCAGGCGTTTGCGGAACAGGATCGCGATACCAAGAGCGGCGGCTCCACAAAGATACGCGCCTTTGGATTCGGTAAGGTAGACGCAGTAACCTGCCGCCAATGCCACCACGCATCCCAAAATCTTCATGAGAATGGGCTTTCGCCACCAGAACCACACGTAAGCCAATGGGATCACGGTGACCACCCCATGCCCGAGCGAATTCGGATTGTTAAAAATCCACGTGTTCAGCGCCAGCCTGCCCTCAAAGTAGCTTCTCAGGTCTGCCGATCCTGGAGCCAATTCCATTCCGAACTCAGTTGAGAGTCCAAAGAGAATCACCACGCTCAATCCCGCAATCCAGCAGCTAAGAAACGTCGCCAGCCGCTTCGGCGTATTTAGCGCCAGCGCCGCCGTGTAGTAGAATGCCGCAAACGGCAAGATTTCCTTGGCCGTGTCATACCATTCCCCGGTCGTCCAAATGATCCAGATGAGATAAGCACAAATCAGCACATCCGCTGGGGATTGAAAAAACAACTTCGGCCGCAATCCCCCCGGACGGGTGTACATACCGTAAAGCGCGATGAGCATCGCATAGCGCATGAACCCCACACCCGCCAGGCCCGAAAGCCAGTCCTGAGGCCGCACCAGCCACAAGAGAATTGCTATACAGATAGCGACAAAGTCCACGTGAGTTCAGCGAAATCGGACACTTTGACCCAGGCCAGTCAATAGATCAGGCTGGTGATGGCTCTAGGTAATTAGGGTCGTAGTATTTTGGATAGTAAGACGAGTAGTAGTAATAATTTTCCATCTTGCTCAGATCGACCCCGTTGAGCAAGAATCCATAGAGCGGAACGTTGACTGACAAGATCTGCTCCATCCCCGTGATCACATCGCGCTGCGTCGTCTTGTCGGCCCGAATCACCAGCACGATCCCGTCCGCCACACGTGCGGTCACCAGCGAATCCGCAAGCCCAAGCACCGGCGGGGTATCGATGATGATCCGATCGTACTTTTGCCGAAGTTCATTCACCATTTCAGCGAATTTCGGCTTGCCCAATGCTTCAATGGCTTCGGAGCTGTAACTTCCGCGAACGATCACATCCAGACCCTCTCCCGGAGCACGCACCGTCACATCTTCCAGCCGCTTTGTTTTGCCTTCCAACCAGTGACGCAATCCCGAGCTTGACTCCCCTTCCAAAAGTTCACTCACTCGGCCTCTTCGAAGGTCCGCATCGATCAACACCGTCCTCTGACCCGAATCCGCAAACGATCGTGCGAGCAGGCTGCTCACCACCGTCTTGCCTTCGCCTGGCCGGGCGCTTGTGATCATGATGACCTGGCATTTGTTTTCGCGCGCCACATGAAGGGGCAGACTGCAGCGAATGATGCGGAAAGATTCGCGCATGTCATACCCGTCTTCATTGCCAGGCTGGGTATTCTTGAAAAGATGTTTGAACTGATCTTCGGATTTTGACAAAGGCAAAACGCCGACAGCATGCAAGCCCGTGATTCGCTCCGTGTCGGAAACCAGGGAAGTGGTCGACTTGAATTTCTCCAGCCCAAAACAGGCGCCGCCCGCCATAGCGAGACCTAAAACCACTCCATAGATCAACAAAGTCTTCTTGCTCGGTGACACGGGTTCCTGATCCCTCATCATCGTGAACCCCTGGAATTCGAGTTCCGTGCGCATGTCAATTCCGGTAAATTCCATCGAGGTCAGGCGCTTCTTGAGATCCCCGTAGGCGTTCTCCCAAAATACTTTGCCGCTCGTCATAAGGGAGTAATCCTGCTTGAACTCGTCAAAATCGTTCAACACTTTGCGATAATTCGGCATCTTTTTTTGCAGTTCTTCAAAGCGTTCCACCATGTGGGATTTTTCCAGTTCAAAGGAACTGATGGCCGTGGTGAGTTCCTCCTTCAGCGCCAGTTCCAACTGATTGATACGCTGATCGAGGTTTCTCATGCTTTCATGACCAGGTAGCAGCGTCTTGGCCAAGAATTCCCGCTCCTGCTTGGCCGCCCGCAAGTCACGCTCGGTCCGTTCCCAGGGCTCCAATTCTTCCACCATTGAAGGCACCACAATCACCTGAGGAGCCGTTGATTGTGGTGTGCCCGGAGTGCTCGGGACATTCGGAACGCCACTGATCATGGGCGCATCCGAGGTTAGGTTGGATATCGTACTTGAGGTCTGTGGTTGGCCTACCCTCACCAACGTGTCCGGCAAACCCTGCCGCATAATCGTGCCAACAGGAACTGGCATCCCACGGAATTTCTTGAGGATGGATAGCTTTTCAACC
>JAXMIV010000044.1:0-2593 GCA_034377045.1 Prosthecobacter sp.
CGAAAAAGTCCTCGAACTCCTGTTAGCGACGCCGCAGGTGCAGTCCTACCGGCGCCACCTCGACATCGGCGCGGGACGTGGAACTTTGATCGAACGAATCCAACAGGGCCTGAAGGTGGAGAGCGCCGCCTGCGACTACACGGATGAGCTGATGCGCCTGCCCGGCCAGAAAGTGGACATTGCCAATCTGAACGATCAACCCCTGCCCTACCCCGACGCCACCTTTGACATCGTCACGGCGACGGAGGTCATCGAACACCTGGAGCATTTCCGCCGCGTGGTGCGTGAGATCCACCGGGTGTTGAAGCCCGGTGGCATCTGCATCCTCAGCACACCGAACATCCTGAACCTGAATTCCCGGCTGCGCTTCCTGGAATTTGGCTTTTGGAATCTGTTTGGTCCGCTGCCGGTGAAACACAGCGCCCTGTATTCCACCGGCGGCCATATCAATCCCGTGTCCTGGTTTTACATCGCCCACGCCCTGCTGGACTCAGGCTTTGAAGAGGTTAGCGCGCATATCGACAAGGTGCAGCGTTCAGCTCTGCCCAAGCTGGTATTCCTGTACCCGCTCATCTGGGTGGCCAGCCGTTTTGCCATGCGCAGGGAACGCCGTCGCTTTCATACCCTGGACGAATCCAATGAGCCGCTGGTTCGCGGCATGAATACCGTGGAAATGCTGTTGGGCCGCACTGTGCTCGCGAAGGCGATCAAGCGGTAGGGGCGCGGAACCATTTCTGGCTCCCACGCCTCCGTATCGTGGCCCTCGTTAGTGTTTCAAAATCACGTCGCCGAGGCTGAACATCGGGCCGTAGATGGCATAGATCAGAAAGCCAACCATAATCCCGAGGATGAGCATCGTGAGCGGTTCGATCAGCTTGTCCATGGCAGCGGCCATGTTGTCCAACTCCTCCTCGTAATCATCGGCGATTTCGGAGAGCATTTCCGTACCGGAGCCGGTCTCTGAGGCAAGTTCAATGAGGCCACAAAGGTTGCGGCCGTCCTTGCCAAGCCAGTGAGATTCCATCATGAAGCCCTCATACAGAGTGCGGCCAACGGTGATGTGATCGCGCAGGCGCAGAAAGAATTCCTTGTAGTGGTAGTGCCAGGTGGCCGAAGCCGTAATTTCCAACGCGCTGGTCAGTCTCACATTCGAGTCTGTCAGCATCGCCATGGTGCGAAACCCCGCGGCAGAGGCGGATCTCCGCACGAGTTGGCCGACCACTGGCAGCTTCAGCGCCAAGTCCTGCGCCCAACGCAGGGACATCAGTTTGCCAAAATTGGTAAAGAAAAAGTACATTGCCACCAGCGGCAGCGCGGCCATGTAGGGCTTGTGCAGAAACAGATCCGAAAGAGCGATCAGCGCCTTCGTCGCCATCGGCAGCTCGGTATGAAAGCTGGTGAAGAGCTTGGACATGGCGGGCACCAGCGTGAAGCTCATGACAATCACCACAATCACGCCCAGGCAGATGACGATGCCCGGGTAGATCATCGCACCCTTCAGCTTCTTCAGGGTCTTCGAGGATTTCTTCTTGGCGATACCGATGCGCCTGCAGACCCGCGCGAGCTGGCCTGCCTCTTCACCGGCGATGATGAGCGAAAGGATGTCTTCGGAAAACAGGTCCGGGAACTTCCCCATCGCATCGCTGAATTTCTCTCCGGTGGAGATCGCATGAATGAGTTCGGCAATCATGCCCTTGTACCGCGCGGAAATAACGCGATTCACCTGGAGCCTCAGGCTCTTCGACATGCTGATGTTGCGTTCAAGACACCGCCCCAGGCCTGAAAAGAAATTGCCGGCATCTTCAATCCCGCCCTTGGGTGAAGTGAAACGCTGAATGTGTTCGTCCGGCCCGGTGACGTCCTCGATGGAGGCCGTTTCGTTCGCCGCAACGCCGCTGCCCATCATTGCCTTCTCATGCGTGTCCGTATCGACCAGCGTGAAACTCTTGTGGCCGGTGTTGATGTTGGTGATGGTGACTTTCTTGAGCATGGGTGATGAGGCGCTAAAGATTGGGCGGCCTAGGGAGCCGCTGGCCGCAATGAGGATGGCAGGCTGGCCCGATAGACATTGAGGGTCAGAGGCGCGCCCTGGACTTCGCTGCCAGGATTCTGCGAAATATTGACGGCGGCGGTCACCGCCGCGGATTGCATGCTGCCCAGGCTGCCAGGGTTGGTGGTTCCGGTCTCGACCACGGTGGGACTTCCGTTCATCATTTGGTTAAGCAGCGGACTGGCTGCTTGCGTGGGCATCAGCGCCGTCACATCCGCGGGACTGAGACCGAGCTGCCAAAGGCGCGCCATGTTCTCCTGATAGTTTCGCGTTACCGCCACACGCCAGGCCATCTCCTCTTGGATCATCAGCGTCGCCGACAGACTGACAGCGGCCGTCATCCCCACCGCGACAACAGCAGACGCGGCCAGCACCTCAACGAGGGTATAGGCGCGGGCGAAGCGGCGGTTGATGGGTTTGAGGAACTGCATGATTGGTTAGGCGATTGAATCTAAAAGCCACTCACATCTACAAGGAGAAATAGGACTCCAACCACGCATCCCTGGGTAACAGCGTCGCGAAGTCGGGGCCGGCCGGGGTATC
>JAXMIV010000045.1:0-3522 GCA_034377045.1 Prosthecobacter sp.
GTCGTCCTGCCGGTAGCCTCCGCGGGTATCTTCTCGGCGCTGATGATCGGCTTTGGCCGTGCCGTGGGCGAGACGATGATCATGGTCATGGCGACCGGCAATACGCCGGTCTATGATGAGCAGGGCAGATTCCTGTTCGGCGACCATTGGAACATTTTCAACGGCATGCGCACCCTGTCGGCCAACATCGCCGTGGAACTGCCTGAAGCGGTGCAGGGGTCGACCCACTATCGCACCCTGTTTCTGGGCGCCTTGATGCTGTTCCTGATGACCTTTGTGATGAATACCGTGGCGGAAGTGATGCGGCAGAAACTGCGCGACAAGTTCAAGATCGTCTAATGCCGCCCCAGGAATCCATCCCCACAGGCTCAATACCACCCCCGGCGCGGACCAAGGGTGAAATCAAGGTGTGGCTAACGGCCGCCGGCCTAACCGTGGGTTTGACCATGATTGGATCGCTTCTCCTATTGATCGCCATCAATGGCCTGAGCGTGTTCTGGCCGCACACGGTGACTGAGTATTCGATTCGCGAAGCCGACGGCTCCGTGGTTAAGGTGGCCGGTACCCTGGTCAAAACGCAGCAGCGCCGAACTCCCACCGGTGCTTTTGTTACCGAGCACCAGATCTTCACGGGCAACAAAGACGCCTATAACCTCGCCTTCCGTTACCTCCAGGACGCCCAAATTGTCGGCCAGGCGCAGCCGCCGGACATTTACGTCGCGGACCGGATCGGTTATGGTGATTCTGTTTTTCGACCCATGCGCTTGCAGGGAGCGGACGGCAAAAGCGTGGCGGCCGAGGACGCAGCATTTCCCGCTGAGTTTCGCCGCTTGGTGGATCAGGGGATCGAGCGCAGCCGGCAAGGGCTTGAACCCGCGCGGGACAAGCTGGTTTACCGGCTTTCGACAGGCGAGGAACGCAGCCAGAACGTTGCGGACATCCTCTATTATTATCAGCCTAACCAACTGAGTGTTTGGGGGCGGACGCGAGTCTTTTTGCACTCGATCTGGGAGTTTCTCAGCGCGCAGCCGCGGGAGTCGAATACCGAAGGGGGCATCTTCCCGGCCATTTTCGGAACCGTCGTCATGACGCTGCTGATGGCCATCATGGTGACGCCCTTTGGCATCATTGCCGCCATTTACATGCGCGAGTATGCACGCCAGGGGATCATGGTGCGCCTGGTGCGCATCTGCGTCAACAATCTGGCCGGCGTGCCGTCGATCGTTTTCGGCGTCTTCGGCGTCGGATTTTTCGTTTATGGCGTGGGCGGCTTCATTGATCGCGGCGTGAGATATCCGATGGCGCCCGTGTGGTGGTTTGCCGCCGGCTTCGCCGCCATCGGCTGCGTGGCCGCGGCTGTGTATCTTTCCACGCATAACCGCATCGCCATTCCTACCCAGCAGAAGCGGCAAAAGGTTCTGCGCAAGCTGGAGGGCACGCTCTGGGTCGTGGCGGTTTTCCTGGTAGTCGTGGCGGTCGCCTGTTGCCCCTACTTCCACGGCTTCTTTAGTCAAAGCGTTTCCACACCCACCTTCGGCACGGGCGGCATTCTATGGGCGTCGCTGACTCTCGCCTTGATGACCTTGCCGGTGGTCATTGTCGCCACCGAGGAAGCGCTGGTCGCTGTGCCGCGCGGCGTGCGGGAAGCGGCGCTGGCCTGTGGCGCTTCGAAGTGGCAAACCATCCAACGTATCGTTCTGCCCGGTGCCCTGCCCGGGGTGATGACGGGGGTGATTCTGGCCATGGCGCGCGGGGCGGGAGAGGTGGCGCCGCTGATGATTACCGGTGTGGTGAAACTCGCGCCTTCGCTGCCGCTCGATCTCAATCCGCCTTTCATCCATGCGGAACGCAAGTTTATGCACCTGGGCTTTCACATCTACGACCTGGGCTTCCAATCGCCGGATTCCGAAGGCGCCAAGCCCATGGTCTTTGCCACGACCTTGCTGCTGATCGTTTTGGTGGTGGCCCTGAACCTTGCGGCCATACAAATTCGCGCGCATCTGCGCAAGCGCTTCCAAGCCAGCGCCTTCTAGGATGAGTTCCATTGTTCCTGAATCCCCGCCAGCAGCCAACCCCACCTTCATTGAGGTGGAGCAATTCAGCTTTTGGTACGGCGCCAAGCAGGTCCTGCATGGCATCGACATGCAAATCGCGGAGTGTGAGATCACCGCCTTCATCGGTCCTTCCGGGTGTGGCAAGACCACGCTGCTGCGCAATTTGAACCGGATGAATGACCTGATCGACGGCATCAAGCATGAAGGCGATATCCGCATTGAGGGGCAGAGCCTCTACGATCCGGACCTTGAAGTCATCTCGCTGCGCAAGCGTGTCGGCATGGTGTTTCAAAAGTACAATCCGTTCCCGAAGTCCATTTACGAGAATGTCATCTTCTCCCTTCGGGTCGCGGGCCGCAATGGCCGGGCAGCGCTTGATGAGGTGGTGGAACGAAGCCTCCGCAGCGCCGCGCTCTGGGACGAAGTGAAGGACAAGTTGCATGATAGTGCCTTCGGACTCTCCGGCGGTCAGCAGCAACGCCTGTGCATTGCGCGCGCGATCGCCAACCGGCCACAGATCCTGTTGATGGATGAGCCGTGTGCCGCTCTCGATCCGGTAGCGACCCTGAAGATCGAGGAGTTGATGCACGGCCTGAAAAAGGAGTTCACCATCGTCATCGTCACGCATAACATGGAGCAGGCCAAGCGCGTGGCTGACCGCACGGCCTTCTTTTACATGGGCAAGCTCATCGAACTGGCGCCTACCCTCGATCTGTTCACGATGCCTCGGCAGTCGCAGACCGAAGCTTATATCCGTGGCAAGTTCAGTTGAACGATGGGCTGGTCGCAAGTGTCTATTCTGGCACGAACGCAGGTGATGTGTTCGTGTCATGATTTCGATTTACTGCAAGAGTGAGCGCCCGGAGGGTTTATCTTCAGTGCCTCGGTTTCGCGTCTCCCGAACGTATCAGGTTTACATGCGCCTCCTTCCAGCCTGCGCAGCCTTGCTGTCCACAACCACCCTGTCAGTGATCGCCCAGCCTGCCACAAGGCAGATATGGCAGCCCGTACAGGAATACTTCATTCGTATTCAGCCGGGTCGGGAGCCGACCCGAGTTGCGGGCACGCAGCGGTTAAATTCCTTTGTCGCCTACACCCACTTGGGTACTGACTTTGGTTTTCACGGGCCGGCGGAACACACTGTTCAATGGCAGAGCGATGAGATTTGCGCCCATCTGGGTCAGGAGCCGGATGCCTGGGCGGGTCTTTGGCATAGCCTGTCGGGACTGGCGCGTGAGCCGGAAAAGACCCTCAACTTTGCGGCGGCTTGGCCGGCCTGCATCAGTGCCAGTCACCAGCCGCGAATCACGGGAGTGATGCTGGCTGTCAGTGGCCGCGGCAACATGAAGCTGGAGATTAAGGCTCCCGATCAAACGACGATTTGGAGCCAGGCTCTCGACGTGCAATCGGTGACTCAGGAGGCGAGGGCCTTTCCGATTTCATCGAACACTTTACCGAATGCCAAGCT
>JAXMIV010000046.1:0-2581 GCA_034377045.1 Prosthecobacter sp.
TGAAAAAGGTCTGCAAGTTCGGCACCCGCCGGTGATCGATGTTGGTATCAATTGTGGTTAGGCCCCACTGTTGCGGATAGACCGAAAAATTTCGCTTCATGTCCTCATGCACCAGCTTTTGCAAATCAAAACCCAGCGCCCGGTAAGCACGAACGATCTCGTCAGTACAGACGCCGGTTTCCGCCGGCACATCACCGCCGGGGTAGGAAAGTTTGAGGTAAGCGCCATCATAGCGGACGACGTTCGCCGTGCGATCCAGCGCCGCATAAACGAGTTTGGTGGCGAAGGTGTTATCCTTCGGCTGGCGGGCGCGGGAGTCTGCCGCCAGCTTCTGCGTATCCGCATGGCACGAGGCGAAGGTGAGGATGAGGAGGCAAGGGGCTCGGCAAAGCATGATGGGTGATGACTTGGATTCGGATGATTGCCGAACGTTCGAAAAAGCCGCGGCTATAGCTCATCATCAGACACGCCATGGAACAGATCATCCGGTGGAGGTTCGCGGCCCTCCCGCAAGTCTCGCGCTCGGTTCGCTGCCGTCTGCAAGGCAGGTTCCGCGCGTAGCAACTCAGGAGGGAGCGGTCCGATCAGGGCATCGATGATGGTCGGGGCTCCGTTGGACTCCCTCATGATGTTGCCCTTGTGCAAATCGCCAATGCACCACGCTTGATCCTGCAACCAGATCACCCGGATCTCCTGGCCTATGGAATATTTTGGGACCACAGCCTTGATGCTGGCCGCGGCGATCCTGCGATCTTCTTCGAAATTATCGAAGGGATAACAAAGAGGTTGTTTGACGATTAGGTAGTCGCCGGTTGCTGCCAGCCCAACAATTTCCGTGGGACAAGCCCCGGCTTCATGGAGGACGGACAGTTTTTCCAGGGTGTCGTCCAGATTGGCGTCACATGGCACGGCACGCCACCCTCGATCTTCATTGCGCTCAAGCGTGAGTTTCTTGCCAAGGCCGCCCGTTTCCTTCAGGTCGAAGAGTTTGTAAACCACCCGCCTTTCCAGATCGAGGAAGGGCTTGGCCTCCGCGCCGCCGGGGAGGGGACGCAGGAAGGTGGAGGTGAGGAAACGGTCGTTATCTAGACCAATTCCTAATGCCTCCAGAAGAATCAGTGGGACGTCGTATCCGCTGGCGATTCCGGCAACAAGGGCAGACCAGCCATCAGGCGAAAACGGTTCCCCGGATGCATTTGGTCTAATCGCTTCCTGGATGCCGCGCGCTCGCCGTCGGTTAAGGCCTGCGCCAGCCTGCCGCTGTCCGGGGGAGACTCGTTCACCGTGAATGAAACTGGGCCGCCCGGTGAGGGGATCGGGCAGGAGCTGGCTTCCGTGACCATGCGGCGAATCATCACCGGAGAAGGCGCCGGAGTCAATGGCGCTTCGCAGCCTTGCTATGCACTCAACCCCGCTGCCGCCACCAAACTCTCCGGATTGACGATCTCATCGGCAAGCTGCGGTTTGCAGTCCGCCTTAATCTCCTCGCGGAATTTTTGGATGAAGCTTTGGGTGGGCCAGGCGCAGGCTTCGCCGAAGGCGCAGATGGTCTTGCCTTCGATTTGATTGGCGACGGTTTCCAGGGTGTCGACATCATCCGGACTGGCGAGGCCGGAGACAATGCGGTCGCTGATCTTTTGCATCCACAGGCTGCCTTCGCGGCAGGGGGGGCACTGGCCGCAGGATTCGTGGGCGTAGAATTTGTTGAGGTTGTTGATGACCCAGGACATGGACCGGCTGTCATCCATGATGATGATGCCGCCGGAGCCGGCCATGGAACCGCAGGCGGCCATGGTGTCGAAGTCCATCGGAATGTCCATGATGCCGATCTCGCGACCGTCCTTCAGCTTGAAGCGCTCGTCACCGCGCAACACCTTGGCGGAACTGCCGCCGGGGATGATGGCCTTCAGTTTGCGCCCGGGCTTGAGGCCGCCGCAGAGATCGTTGATGACCTCGCCCATGGTGATCTTGCCGACTTCGACTTCGTAGTAGCCCTGCTTCTGTACATCACCGCTGACGCAGAGGATGCGGGTGCCGGTGTTGTTCGGCGTGCCGAGCTTGGCGTACTCCGCGCCACCCATCGCAATGATGTGCTTCACATGGCAGAGGGACTCGACGTTGTTGACGATGGTGGGGCTCATGTACAAGCCGAGGGCCGCCGGGAAATACGGCGGCTTGATGCGCGGATAGGGGCGCTTGCCTTCGAGGGACTCGATGAGCCCGGTCTCTTCGCCGCAGATGTACGCGCCGGCGCCACGATGCACGTAGAATTCGCAGTCGAAGCCCGACCCGAGAATGTTCTTCCCGAGAAAACCCTTTTCCTTCGCCTCGGCGATTGCTTTTTCGACAATTTTGGCGGCGAACGGAAACTCTTCGCGGATGTAGATGTAAGCGAGCTTGGCGCCGACAGCGAAGCAGGAGATCACCATGCCCTCGATGAGCTGATGGGGATCCTGATGAAGGATGTAGCGGTCCTTGAAGGTGCCGGGCTCCGACTCGTCGGCGTTGCAGATGAGGTAGACGGGCTTGGTGTTCTTCGGTGGAATGAAGCCCCATTTGACGCCGGTGGGGAATCCCGCGC
>JAXMIV010000047.1:0-2692 GCA_034377045.1 Prosthecobacter sp.
GGCGAAACCGATCGAAGCGATGAAGCAGATCAGCCACTGGGTGGAGGTGAGTTTGGGAGCGGGCATGGGGGATTAGAGGTTGGCGATGGTTGGCCGTTGTTTAAGAATCTGCTGCGGGGGTGGAGCTGGGGCTCGCGGAGGTTGTAGATGCGGAGGTTCAGGCCGTAAGCTGATCTTTAAGGCTGGTCCGCATCGCCAACCTTTTGGCTTCCTTCACTCACGCCAGCTTGGGGCGGAGCATGTCGAGGATCTTGGGGATCTCGACGAAGGCGTCGGTGTTTTTGACTTCGTATTCGAGGGTGAACCAGCCCTGGTAGTTGGCGTCTTTGAGGATCTTGATGACGCGGTCCACGTCGCTGGGTTCGTGTTCGCCCTTGGCGGCACCGGCGCGGCTGATCTCCATCTTGAGCTGAACGTTGACGGAGTAGGGGGCGATTTTGGCGAGGTCGGCATAGGGATCTTCGGTGTGGAAGTTGCCGCTGTCGAAGTTGATGCCAGCCCAGGGGCTCTTGGCGGCCTGGATCATTTTGATGAGGTTTTCCGGCTCGGCGACGATGCCGCCGTGGTTTTCGATGCCCAGGAAAACGCCCTTCTTGCCGGCGTAATCGAGGCACTCTTGATAGGCCTCTGTGCAGTTGGCCACCGCCTCTTCAATCGACAAACCTTTCGGCACCGGTCCGGCGAAAACCCGGATATGCGGGGCGTTCATGAGCGCGGCATGATCGATCCACTTCTTCGTGTAGGCGATCTGTTCGTTGAGCTTGTCACCCTTCGGCAGGGCAAAGTTGTTGCCGACGGCGGTGCCCGTCAGTTGCACGCCACGCAGGTAGGCGCGGCGTTTGACTTCGAGAAGGAATTTCTCGTCCACATCCGGCGGGAAGAAGTAGCTGGTGACTTCCGCGCCGGGCACGTTGTTGTCCGCGCACCAATCGATGAAGTCGAGGATGCTCCAGGATACATGCCCCTCTTTGGGCTTCTGTTCCTTGTCACGCACCCACTGGAAGTATTCACGGAAGCTGTAAGCCGCGACGCCGAGCTGCATGCGGCTTTTGCCGGCGCGTTTGATCGGCTCAATGGCGGGCAGGGTGGAGACGCTGAGCGCGCCGAGGCTGGTGGTGAGGAAGTGGCGGCGGTTCATGGTGGGCGAGGGAGAACGAACTGGGGAGGACAGGATTAACAGGATTCTGCCGGAAGGAACAGGAATTGTTGCGTGTCGTGATAAGGGCTGGTCAATGTCACGGAACTATTGAACTGAGTCGCCTTCCGCAGCTAGAGTCGCGGGATGAAGCCCATTTTGGTCCTCCTGCTCGCCGCCCTCTCGCTTACCGCCGCTGAACCTGCCAAAGTCCTCCTCTGGCCGGAGGGTGCGCCGGGAGCGAAGGGGAAGGAGGACAAAGATCAGCCGTTTGTCTATGCCTGGCCCGCCGCCAAAGAGAAGGCCAATGGCGCGGCGTTTGTCGTCTGCCCGGGCGGCGGCTACGGGGGATTGGCTGCCGATCATGAGGGCATCCAGGTGGCCAAATGGTTCAACGGCCTCGGCGTTTCCGCTTTCGTCCTGCATTACCGCCTTGGCAGCCAGGGGTACCACTATCCGACGCAACTCATAGATGTGCAGCGGGCGATCCGGCATGTGCGCGCCAATGCGGAGAAATATGGCATCGATCCGCAGCGCATCGGCATCATTGGTTTTTCAGCGGGAGGGCACCTCACCTCGATGGCCGCCACCTTGTTCGATGAAAAACCCGCCGGCGCCACGAACGACGCCGTCGATCAGGTGAGCGCCCGGCCGGATGTCGCCGCGCCGACCTATCCGGTGATTTCGATGATTGAAGACTTTGGCCACAAAGGCTCGCGCAAAAACCTGCTCGGGCCCAACGACAGTGACGAGCTCGCGCGGCAGGTCAGCACCGAAACGCGCGTCACCGCGAAGACACCGCCGATCTTCATTTTTCAAACCGACGAGGACACCGTCGTGCCGGCGCAGAATGCGGTGGCGTTTTACCTGGCGTGCCGGAAGCACGGCGTGCCGGCGGAGTTGCACATTTATCGTCCTGGGCCGCATGGCGTCGGCTTGTACTTGGGCGATCCCGTGCTCGGCACCTGGAGTGGGCATCTCCGCGACTGGCTGCGCAACCAGGGGTTCCTCAAGCCCTCGAAACGTGCAGCGGTCAGCGGCAAAGTCAGCGTCAACGGCACACCCGTGAGTTGGGGCAGTGTGGTATTCGTTCCGGAAGACCCTTCGGCGCCGGTTGCCTGTGCTCGCGTGATGCGCGGCCAGTTCAAACTGGACGAAAAGACCGGTCCTGTGGTTGGCAAGACGAAGCTTACCGTGAGCTATTCAGCCGCCGATGTCGCCGGCCTGGACACACCGGACGGCACGGTGACGACCAAGGAACAGAAGCCTGGGGCTGGCGAGTGGGTGATTGATGTGGCGCCGTCGCCGAGTGTCCTGGACCTGCAAGTCACGCGCTAGTCCGGTAGCCGGACTCGAAGTGTTGCTTGTGAAGCGCCTTATTCTGTACCATAAGCGGCGCACGGCATGCCTGAGCCCATTCCCGTCATTCTAAATCCCGCGGCACGAAGTGCCCAGGCCGCCGCCCGTGAGAACGCCATCCTGGCGCTGTCTCCGCCCCCTGAATTGTTCATCACCAAAGGTCCGGGTGGAGCTACGGCGATCGCGGAGAAGTTGGCG
>JAXMIV010000048.1:0-5270 GCA_034377045.1 Prosthecobacter sp.
CAAAGGCCTGGCGGCCCTGGATTGCGGCGACACTGCAATCCGCCGTGAACTGCGGCGTCCTGCTCGCCTGCTTCGCCGGTTGGGTGCTGGCAGGCCAGGAGCCGCGCTTCATCTTTCTCATCGGCATCCTGCCGGCCTTCATTACCCTTTGGATTCGCAAAGCAGTTCCGGAAACGGAAGCCTGGACCCAGGCGCGCGAAGGTCAGGAAGTACCGCGGATCAGCGCCCTTTTTGGACCCGAAGTGCGGCAGACCACATGGCGGGTGCTGATCATTTGCGCCGTATCGCTGACCGCGCACTGGACCTTTCTTTTCTGGCAGCAAAAACACATCCTCAGCCTGCCGGAAATCGCGTCATTGCCCAAGGCGGGCAAGGACCACGCTTTGGTCATCGCCCTCATGTGGATCATGTTTGGCAGCATCATCGGCAACTACATCGCCGGCGGTCTGGCCAAGCTCATGGGCTACCGCAAAGCGATCGTGCTGATGATGCTGGCCTACTTTGCCAGCATGTACCTCGCCTTCTATCGGCAGTGGGACTGGGAGACTACCAAATATCAGTTCGCCCTCATCGGTGCCTGCCAGGGTGTTTTTGGCCTCTTCACCATGTGCCTGCCGCCACTGTTTCCCGTGCTGCTGCGCACCACAGGCTCCGGATTTTGTTATAACATTGGCCGCATCGTCGCCGCCGCGGGCACCGTCTTTTTCGGCATCTTCGTCAAGGTGGGCGACTACCGCGAAGCCCTCCTATATGCCGGTTTTCTCTTCGTGCCGGCCACGCTCGTTGCCATGCTCTTGCCCGAGGAAAAGATGGCCGCCGGCCCCTTGGAGCAGCCTGTGGAGTGAAATTTCCCGTACCATGAATGCACCGTTCAAGAACTCTTGAGCACCACCAATTGAAGCAGTAGTCTTTCCCATGGCAGTCATCCTCGAATCCTTCCGACTCAAGAATTTCAAGGCCGTGAGAGACACCGGGCTCTTGAAGTTCGGTGGGTTCACGGTGCTGGTGGGTGGCAACGGCAGTGGCAAAAGCAGCCTGCTTGAAGGATTGGAGGTGTTTCGATCCCTTGGCACCTTGGATGTGGACACTATCTTCAATCAACCCCGCTGGAGGGGTTTCCATCATGTGTGGAACAAGGCAGTGCCACATGAGCTTGATCAAAAAAAGAATGGCTCGCACCTCTATAGCAATCCTATGACGTTTGATGCCACAGTGACGAGACCGGGGCCAGGAGTGATGGTGGCTCCGAAGAACGCTAAGAACATCGATCCTCGACAAAGATATATCACCGAAATTTCACAAACAGCAGATGGAGTAGTTACGGTAGCCAATGAGTTGGCTTATCTGCCCGTCGAAATGGAGCTTCAAAGACAAGCCAATGGGAAAATCATAGAAAAATCTACGCCGAAACTTTTTGGATATTTAAAGGATGTCGATCCAGGCTACTCGATTCTGTCGACTGGATTGATTGGCCGCCCTTTTGAAGGCTGGCAATTCCTCAACCTTAACGCACCTATAATGGGCCAGCCCACGCCGCTACTCGGTGGGCGCACCAATATTTATTTACAAAGCGATGGCTCCAATCTGGCCGAATTCATCCGCAAGCTCAGCCCAGCCGGCCTTGAACGTCTCCTTGCGGCTTTGCAGCAAGTGGTAGGCTACGCAGGTGGGATCGATGTCGGGGAATTCAGCTCGGTGGATCGTACCGTTTACCTCAAGATCAAGGAAGGCGGCTTCGATGTACCCGGATGGATGATGTCCGGAGGAACGGTTCGCCTTGTCGCCATCCTCGCCTGTCTGTTCCAAGACATTCCTCCGCCATTGCTGGTGATTGAGGAGATCGAAAATGGTCTCGATCCGCGTACCGTCGGCTTCCTCGTCAGCCAGTTGAGGGAGGCCGTCGAGTCGGGTCGCACTCAGATCATCGCCACCACCCATTCCCCCCACTTCCTTTCCCAGGCGGCTTTAGAGCACTTGCTGCTCTGCCAGCGGATGAAGAATGGCGAGCCGCGATTCTGGAGGCCCTCTGACTCGGAGGAACTGCGCAAATGGGCGGAGGACTTTCATCCGGGCGAACTCTTCGCAACAGGCCGCATTCAGAAAGAAATGACCAAGGCACTGGGGGACGCATGAAGATCGGTCTCATTGTCGAGTGCGTGCAAGAAGGACCCGAGACGAAGGTGCTGCCCGCGCTGGGAGCTTTGTTCCGAGATGATCTGTCTTTTGAAATCGAATCCTTGGGCAACAAACCCAATGTACTCAATCGATGCGGGCGCTCCGCCAAGGCACTTCTTGACTTGTCAAAATGCGACCGCGTATTGGTTGTCTGGGATGCCCGTCCACCGTGGAAGGAAGAGAACGTCGAGATGGACCCAGAGAAAGAGAAGCAAAAGGCCCTTTCCTCACTGGAATCGAGCGGTCTCGCCAATGATCCGCGAATCAGGCTCATTTGCATCGTCGAGGAACTGGAAGCTTGGCTGCTTGCGGACGGCCGCGGCATCACTGCTCGGGTGAACCAGCTTCGACGCGCCCGTCCCAAGCTAAAGGTTTCCATCACAGACTCCAAAAGAGTTGAGACCATTGAATGGCCCAAGAGCGTGATGCAGAATCTGTTTCGCAAGTATGAAGTCCGTGACTATAACGACTGGCTGGACGCAGGCCCTATCGCCAATGCTATTCCTGAAGCCAAAAGACTTCTCAAACACAGCAAGGTATTCCCTCAGTACCAAGACGCTTTAAGCTAGTCTAACTCACTTAGCTTGCATCCATTGCGCCCATGAAACTGCTGCGTCTGCTCCTTCAACTCGTTTTTGGCAGTGTCTTCATCTATGCCGGCGCGCTGAAGGCCTGGCAACCGATGATCTTCCTGGATGATGTGCGCAGCTTCGCCTTGGTGCCGGATCCGTATGCGGCCCTGCTGGCGATGTTCCTGCCCTGGCTGGAGATCTTTTCCGGATTGGCCGTCATCACCGGTGTTCTGCGGCGGGGCGGGCTGCTGCTGCTCAATGCCAGCCTAACCATGTTTTTAGCGGCCCTCCTTATCGCCTGGTCGCGCGGCACGGACATCCGCTGCGGCTGCTTCGGTGACAGTGGTGGCGCCACCTCGAACTACGTCGAATTGATCGTGCGCGATGTCGTGCTGCTGGCGCTGGGCATCTACCTTTGGAAAAAACCTCGCCCATGACTCCCCGCTACCACTTCGCATCCGACAACACCTCCGGGATCTGCCCGGAGGCCTGGCAGGCCCTGCATGAGGCCAATGAAGGGTACCAGCCTTCTTATGGCGCCGATGAGATCACCGTGGCAGCCTGCGCGGCCTTCAGGAAGTTCTTCGACACTGATTGCGAAATCTTCTTTGTCTTCAATGGCACCGCCGCCAATTCGCTGTCCCTCGCCAGCCTTTGCCAAAGCTACCATAGCGTCATTTGCAGCGACCTCTCCCATGTTGAAACCGACGAATGCGGCGCACCAGAATTCTTTTCCAACGGCAGCAAGCTTCTCGTAGCTAAAAGTTTGTTAGGCAAACTAGACCTGCCGGATGTGGAGCGTCTTATCACCCATCGCAATGATCTGCACTACCCGAAGCCGCGCGCCTTGAGTCTCAGTCAGAGCACGGAACTCGGCACCATTTACCAACCGGCGGAACTCGCCCCGTTGACGCAACTGGCGCGCGAGCACGGCCTCGCCGTCCACATGGACGGCGCGCGCTTCTTTAATGCACTGGCGGCCTATGGCGGCCCGCCCGGTGACATCACCTGGCGGGCGGGCATCGACGTACTTTGCTGCGGCGGCACCAAGCTTGGCATGACCACCACGGAGGCCGTCGTCTTCTTCAATCGCGATCTCGCGCGCGACTTCGAGTACCGGTGCAAACAGGCGGGTCAACTGTGCTCCAAGATGCGCTTCATTTCCGCCCAATGGCTGCGCATCCTCAGCGACGACACTTGGAAGAAACACGCCGGCAATGCCAACACCCTCGCCCGCCGTTTCGCGGCCGATCTGGGCACGCTGCCCGGCGTACAACTCCTCTCCCCGGTGGATGCCAATGCGGTGTTTGCCAAATTGCCGGACGCCATGAAAGCCGGCCTTAAGTCACGCGGCTGGGTTTTCTATAGCTTCATCGGCGGCGGTTCGCGCCTCATGTGTTCCTGGCGCACCACGGAGGCGGACGTGCAGGCGTTCGTCGATGATGCGCGGCAGTTTGCACACTAGTCCGCCTGTCCCAGGCGGTCAGATCGGAGAACCGCCTGAGGACAGGCGGACTACTCTACCGATCCACGCGCAGCCCATACCGCCCCTGCTTGCGCGTCAGCTTCACGTCCGCACCATAGACGGCACTGAGTGCGGCACTGGTCATGATCTTGGCCTTTTCGCCTGAAGCAAAAACTCGCCCCTGACGCAGCATCAGCACATGCGAGATGCACGGCAGGATCTCTTCCACATGATGCGTCACCATCACCAAGGACGGCGCTTCCGGCCAGGTGGCCAGTTCACTCATCCAATCGAGAAAATGCTCGCGCGCGACGGGGTCGAGCCCCGCGCAGGGTTCGTCCAGGATGAGCACCTGAAATTGCGCCATCAGTGCCCGGCAGATCAGCACCTTCTGCTTCTCCCCCTGCGATAAAGTGCCCCAGACTGCGCCCTTCAAATACGCGCAGCCAACCGCCTTCAGCAAGGTCGCCGCCTGCCGCCGCAAAGCCGGTGGCGGATCCTGCCAGAGATTCAGCTTCGCCTCGCGGCCGCTGGCGATCACATGCAGCACGGGCTCGCCCGCCTCGATGTACGTGGTCAACGTATTGGTCACCAGCCCCACCCGTTTGCGTACTTCGCGCCAGTCGCTCTCACCCCAGGTATCGCCGCCCACCTGGATCTGACCTTGCGTGGCCGAATCGTAGCCCGTGATCAGATTGATCAGCGTGGTCTTGCCGCAACCATTCGGTCCCAGCACGCACCAATGCTGCCCCTGCGCCACGGTCCAGTCGATCCCCTGCAAAATCGGCCGCCCCCGGCGGTAGTGGACATTGCGGACGGAGAGGGCGGCGGACGGACGCTCTGATCCGCTTTTCGGGGCGCTTTTCGACATGGTTCCCCGTCCATAGCGATGCCCAGGTCCGAGGCAACTCACATTGACCGGCGGCGGCGGTTGCTGTTTAGTGTCGCCTTCCATGCAGACTCCCCGCACCGCGAAACAGCACCGCAAGACCGCCGAGACGGACATCGAACTCGAACTCGTGATCGACGGCTCCGGCAAGGCGGAGATCGACACCGGC
>JAXMIV010000049.1:0-3510 GCA_034377045.1 Prosthecobacter sp.
ATCGCTCTTCGCCATCACCCGCTTCCACGTGGTCGCGCTCACTGATCGGGCGGCCGACCAGTTCGTAAAGAACGGCATCGTAGCTTTTGAAGCGCGCGTTCAGGGCGTCGAAATAAACCTTATCGGCGATGTGGACGGCGCCCACGAGATCGACGATGGCGCCTTCGGGGGAAAGGTAGGAACCGATGCCGGTTTGCAGTGCCGCGCCCTTCGCATCTTCGACAAAGCGGATGAAATCGGTAGGTGCCGGAGTCGCTGCCGGATCAGTGGCCTCGGCGGCGCACAGCGATCCCGCCCAAACCAGAGTCAGCAGCAGCGAGAGACGGGCAATCATTGGCCAAAGAGACGGGCAAAGAACGTCTTCATCTCCTCCCACGAAGCCTTGTCCGCGGCTTCATTGTAGGCAGCGCCTTTGGAGTTGTCGTTGCCGGCGGAAATCTGGGTGAAGCTATGCACCGCACCGGGGTACTGCACCAGCTTATAATCCACTCCAGAGTCCTTCATCTCCTGCTCAAAGGCCGCGAGATCCTTGGCCGGCACAAAGGGATCAGCCGCGCCGTGCAGCGCCAGCACCTTGCCCTTGATCTTCTTGCCATCCGCTGGCGTTGGGGAATCGAGGCCGCCGTGGAAACTCACTGCGCCTTTGACATTGGCGCCGCTGCGCGCCAGTTCGATCGCCGCCGTGCCGCCAAAGCAAAAGCCCATTGCTGCCATCTTGCTGTCATCGGTGCGCGGATCTTTCGCCAGGACGGACAGGGCCGCATTCAAGCGCTCCCGCAGCATCGGGCGGTTGGACTTATATTTGCCGGCTTCCTCGCCCGCGGCCGGCGGCTTGGGCCGGATGCCTTTGCCGTACACGTCAGCGACCAGGACATTGTAACCGAGCTCGGCAAGACGATGGGCGCGCTCCTTCTCGTGATCACTGATTCCGGTCCATTGGTGGATGACAAGGACTGCGGGGCGTTTCGCGGTCGTGGCGTCATCGTAGGCTTGCCAGCCCTCACAGGCGACGTCACCGGCTTTGTATTCCACGGGCTTTTCGACAATGGCGCCCGTCAGCAGGCCGGGAAGCATCGCCAGGGCCGCGAGAACGGAAAACGTGGTTGGTTTCATGAGATGAAGATTAGCGTGTGGGCCTGCGGAGAGCAAGATGATGCGGACCTGCTCTCTCATTCGCCTGACGGCCCTAGTTTGGATTCACAATGCGATGCCTTTGAGTCGCCGCCGCAACATTTCCAGAGCCGACTGGGAGGTTAGCAGCTTGAAGCGGTCGCGAGAAATAGGATAAAAATAGCGCCGGACCACCGTCTCATGGCCGCGCGAAGCCAGCGCTACATAGACCGTGCCCGCTGGCTTGGCCTCCGTGCCCCCCGTCGGTCCGGCGATACCCGTGACCGCGATCGCGTGATGCGCGCCAGAGACGCGCAGGCAGCCTTCCGCCATCGCCCGCGCCACTTCCTCACTCACCGCGCCATACTTATCCAGGATCGACTCCGGCACCCCGAGAGTACGCACCTTGGCCTCGTTGGCATAAGTGACAAAACCGTGGCCAAAGACCTTGGATGCGCCGCTCACATCGGTGACCCGGCTGGCGATGAAGCCGCCGGTGCACGACTCCGCCGTCGCCAGCCACTCGCCGCGCTTCGCCAGCGTGTGGACAACGACCTCTTCCAGCAGCAGCCGGTCTTCAGAGACAATGAAATCGCCGAGCTTGATTCGCACGAACTGCGCGCCGCGCTCCACCGGTTCCGGTTGCCCCGCGAGCCGCACATCGACATCGCCCCGGCCAATACAGTAGCCCAGTTCCAGTCCAGCCACTCCTTCGAGATCCTTCTCCACGCGGTCGACGATGTCAGACTCACCAATACCCGTGAGTTTGAGGTAAAGCACGCGCCGGCTCAGGCCATCCGGCAGCAGTGCGCGCAGCCTTGGTTCCACCAGGTTTTCCACCATCGGCTTCAGTTCGCGGGGCGGACCCGGCAACAAGAAGATGTGGCTATGCCAGCCCCGCGCAGCAGACAGCTCCGCCGGGAAGTAGAGACCCGGCGCGGTGCCAAAGTCATTGACCAGCACCGTCGCGCCCGCGGGCACCATGGCTTGCCGCAGATTCGACGGCGCAACCTGTTTGTTGCGCTTGCTGAAGTAGGCCTCCAGGCGCGCGGTCTCCGTCGGGTCCTGAATCAATTCGAGGTTCAACAAATCCGCCGTCGACTCTCGCGTCAGGTCGTCATTCGTCGGGCCAAGACCGCCGGAAACCAGCACCACATCCGACCGCGCCGCCGCTTCCGCGATCGCCTCGCGAATCGCCGTCCCATCCGGCACCACCGTCGTCCGCGCCACCTCCAATCCCAGCGCCGCCATCCGCTGCCCGATCCAGGCCGCGTTGGTATTGATGACGTCCCCCAGCAGGAGCTCCGTGCCCGTGTTGACCAATTCGATGCGCATGCCTGGAGATACCAGCGCCCTCCGCACGAGTAAAGCCCGCCTTGCGAGGCGAAGCCTTGGGACTGCCGCCAGCAAAAAGGGGCTCAATCAGAATCACCTGATTGAGCCCCTCCTAGTTCACCTAACAGCCGGTCTTTGCTCTAAAGCGAGTTGATGAAACTCAGCAATTGCAGACGCTCTGCCGCAGTCAGACCGATATAACGTGCACGGGAAGCAGCAGCCTCGCCATCGTGGGCGCGGATCGCCGCATCGAGCGATGGCGCGCGGCCGTCGTGCAGATACGGCGCGCTCAGCCGCGCACCCCAGAGCGGCGGGGTTTTCATGTCACGCGGACCCGCATCACCCTGCACGATTCCGTCACCCAGAGCCCCCATGTCATGCAGCAGGAGATCCGAATAGAGATTCACCGCCTTCTCGCTCAAGGCGGCGATGTCGCTCACGCCCGTGGTCATGCTCGGTGTGTGGCACACGGCGCAGCCGATGGAACTGAACAATGCCTGGCCCAAAGTGGAGTTTGCCGTGAGTGGAGCCGGCCGGGCTGGCGCCAGCAGGCGCATGAAATCCGCCGAATGATCAATGTCAGCTTTGCCCGTGTCGGGATCGATCGTGTCCTCGGGGTCCGCGACCCGGTCATAGGTCGCCAGCACGTCCGCCTTGCCATTCGGAGCATTTTCTTCCGGGAAAAAGCGATTGGTGATGCCCATTTCGTTGAGATAGGCATCGGCAGAGAACGCCAGGAGCGTCGCCTGCTGGGCTTTCCAGCCGAAGCGCCCCACACACTCTTCCCCCAACGTCACATCGATGACCATGGAAGCCTTGCCTCCCACGCCGTCCGGCTTGCCGTCGCTTACCCCGGCAAGGATGGTGTCATCCGGGATCGCTTCAATGAGCCCGAGGCCGAAAAGCGGCGTCGTCTGCCGGCGTGCGACGACATTCGCCTCGCGGGGAACCACTTCGCGCGCCGCGGGATTAATGGCCCGCGCCTGCAGCAGCGATCCGCCAAGTGACTCCAAGGGATCAAAGACCCCGTCGGTCACATGGCCGAAACGAGTGACATTCACATTG
>JAXMIV010000050.1:0-5141 GCA_034377045.1 Prosthecobacter sp.
GGAAAAAGCCGTGACCCTGGATGCCGTCCGCATCCTCGACGATCAGCCCCTGATAGGTTGCTTTGCGATTCTTCGCGGCGGTGGCGCCGGGAATGGTGAAGTCGCCGGAGAAGGCGCCAGTCGCGGGCGTGATGGTCGGCATCGTGACTTTGTTGGGATTCAGCGCCGGAAACGTTGCCTTATTGGTTAGGCCAAGGCCGGGGGCGCCGGGGTTCAGCAGGCTGAAGTTGAGGTCGAACTCTTTGCCTTCATCATCCAAACCGCCCAGCGTGAAATCCAGGGCGGCGTTGTCAGGCGTATCCGGCAGACCCAGCACTACCGCACCGGCCCACCACCACTGGCGCTGCATTCCGAAGGACCAAATTCGCCCGGCTTGTACCAAGAGGCCGTCCCGGTGATCGCGCGGTCAACCGCAACGGCGAGCACGCCACCGAAGGAACCCTTGTTGCCGTACAGCGGCTGGTAGAGCAGCACTTGGCCATTCGGCCCGACAAAGGTCGTGGTGAGAAGCGCGTTTCCATCGGCCAACTTGCCAATGATCTTCAAAGAGCCGGTCTTTTCATCAACCGTGAACGACCCGTAGCCATGCCCCTGCGGCGCATCGGGATCAGCATCCGGAGGGTTCAGATGAAAGGTATGCAACCCCTTGTAAGCCGTGGCCGGATTCGTGATGGCCTTCCACACCTGCCGCCAGGCATTCATCGGCACGCCAGACGCGGTTCCAGTCACCGCATTCGCCGCCGCATTCAGCGTCAGCACGAGGTTAAGCGGCGCCCCGCTCACGAACTGTGCCTGCGTGGGTTCAGTGAGGCTGGCGTCCAGTTTGCCGGCAAACGACTTCGCCGTCACTCCCGTAATGATCTTGCCGCTGACCGCGCCGGTCGCTGTGGTGGTCATCGCAAAGCGCGAGCCCACCTGCGCATTCAGCTCCGCATCCCCAGGAATGTAGCCATGGAAGGTGCCCACCAATCCCTCAGGCAGCGCCGTGACGACGATGTCAAAGCTTAGCGCCGTCGGTGCCGGACCCGCCGCATTGCGCGCCTTGATCACCACCGCATAGGTACCCGCCCGGGTGGGCTTGCCGCTCATCACGCCCGTGGTTTGATTGAAGGTTAGGCCTGGCGGCAGGACCATGATCCCATAACCGATCAGTCTCGGCGTGCTCACCATATAGGTCACGGGCGCGTTGACGGTGGGGATCGCCAGCACGAAGTCCACGCCAACCATCGCTCCCGGCACCGGGTCCGGCAGTGATATCTCCGGCGGCATGACACCCGCCTGCGTGACCACGTGGGGTTTGCCCGCGATCTTGATGGTGGCGGTGCGCTCCGCCTTGCCCGCATTCGGTTGCACCGTGATCTGCGCCAGACCAGAGCCATTTTTCACAGCCGGCGTTGCCGAGACCCACGGCGGCATTTCACTGACCGACCACCACGACCCCGCCGCCGCCACACCCACCGCGTACGTGCCGCCCACGGATTCCAGTGCCTTTTCCGGCGTATTGATGGAGGAAGTGCCCAAGGTCAGCGTCACTGAGCCCGTCGCCATGCCGCCATAGTTGTCCTTCACCACGTAGTCAAAGGCCGCGCCGTCAAAGGTGCTCGCAGCGATGAAGACAAACTTTTGGTTACGCTTGACGATCTTCCCCTGCGCCGCCGACACAACCGTGTTGGAGGCGATGCTCACCGCATCTCCATCGGGGTCCGAATCATTGGCCGGTACATCAAGCGTGACCACCGCGCCGGGCAGAATGGACAAGATTTCGTTCAGCACTTCAGGCGGCCGATTTTGAGTGGTGAAAGTGAGGCCCGCTCCCACGGCCGGTCCCAGGATTCCCATCGCACGCAGTCGGAAATAATACCGGGTATGCGGCAGCAGGCCTCCCGGAACCGCGGCGATCTTAATGAGTCCGCCTGGCCCGATGTCATACGCTGTCGCATCAATGGAGGAGCCATAGCCAGCGGTGACGCCGTAATCAAAGAACAAGGCCGACCCTTCCCCCTTGGGATCCATGGTGCCGTTGAGCGTCGCGACGTCAAAGGAGACATCCGTCGCTGGCAGGGTCTTCAGCGCCACGTTAACCGCTCTCACTCCAGTGCCCGTGAGGGTGATGTCAAAAGGCGATTCATCGGCATCATTGCTGGTGATGTGCAGGAAGGCGAAATGCTCGCCGAGCGCTGTGGGAACATATTCAAGCATCAGGCCGACATTCGAGTTGGGAACCGCTGCCGCCGCAGGTTGGACGAATCTGAACATGCCCGCATGCGGACCATCCAGGGTGGCCGTCAAATCCGTCAGATCTGCCGTCCCTACATTCTCGATGTTCAGGACCGTCGACCTTTGACCACCGATCCCCACATTGCCGAATGGGATTGCGCCTCCGTCTGCGAGAGTTCCGGTGATGCTTTCACTCATCGAAATCTCCGGCGCCGGTCCATTGCTGTACTGCAAGACCGTAATGTCCGTTTTGCCGCCAGGGGCGACGCGCCCTGCCACGACAATCTTTTCATCGCTCTGCGGGGCAATCTTCCATCTCGCGTTGGAGTTGATAAATTCAGTCCTGACCGTGCCGCCACTGCCAAAGCTTGGGTCCAGGACGCCGTTGGCCCTGAAACGCACCAGCGCCACATCAGATTCAAAATTGCCGCCCACGATGATCTTGCCGTCCTTTTGAATCGCCAGACTGTGGCCTCGGTCCTCGCTGCCGCTGCCGGGAAAGCCAGCGACCGCCTTGCCGCCGCTGCCGAAATCCGTGTCCACGCTGCCGTTGGTGTTGAAGCGGACGACTGCGATGTCAGAATCATTCTCGTTGGAGTCATAAGCATACCCCGCCACCACAATCCGGCTATCGCTCTGCATGGCGATGGCATAACCAAAGATATCACCGCCGGGAACGAGCATCGTCACCTTGCCGCCGCTGCCAAAGGCTGTATCGAGAGTCCCGTTGGTCCGGTAGCGGAGGAGGACAAGGCCAACGTTGGATGCGCCACTGGTACCCCCATTGGCGGTGGCGTGGTAATAGCCGGTCACCACGACCTTGCCATCGCTCTGCACCGCCACGCCATACGCGTAGTCCGGATTGCCTGCGATGTCGGTGATCATCTTGCCGCCACTGCCAAAGCCGGCATCCAGGCTGCCGTTGGTGTTGTAACGCACGACGGCGATGTCATCCCCATTGGCACCGGTGGAAGATCCGGCCACCAAAATCTTGCCGTCGGTCTGCACGGCCACGCTGTAGCCGCTATCATAGCTGCTGCCGATTGCGGTAGTGACCTTCCCCCCGCTGCCAAAAGTCCCGTCCAGACTGCCATCCGGATGGCATCGCGCCACTGCAAAGTCCGTCGCGCCAACGCCGCCAACATGAGAATACCCAGCCACCACGATCTTGCCGTTGCTCTGAATGACCACACCCTGGGGTACATCGCCACCGCCATTAAAATCGATGATCCTAATGCCGTCGTCGCCAAAGCCACTGTCGAGGCTGCCGTCGATATTGTACCGAATCAACGCGAAGTCCATGCCGCCGGGCATGTCCGCCATGCCGGCTACCACGATTTTGCCATCACTCTGTACCGCCACTCCGAACGCATCATCCCATTGGCCACTGATGGGAGTAATCACCTGGCCTGTGGTGTTAAAGGTCAAATCAAGGTCCCCTGGCAGTGGCCCGGCGGGAACCGCTCCATAACCCGGGACCTGCGGGCGCGCGTTGAAACTCGCCAGCACTTCATGCACCGGCCCGGCCTGCAAGCCGATGGGCAGCATCAGCAGCCAGAAGAGGCACCTCAAGACTGGTTTGGATACACGGGCTATGAGGCAAAGAGAACGGATCGCAATCATCAGGTGGAAGACAGAACGACCACCAGACGGCAATCGACAAGGCGCAAAGACCTTAAGGGTTTTTAACCTGGGGGCTGAATGCAGAAAGTCAATCTCCCACACACCCCTTACCTATGTTCAATCCCGCCCATTCTGCCCGAATCATCTCCCCGAAGGTGTCGTAAACGCCGCCAACAGAAGCGTCGCGCCGTTCTGCCCCATGGATTCCCAGGCGATCGCGGCGCGGCCATCAGGAAGGGCGGTCACGGAGGCAGCGCGGGATTTTTCGGCGAAGACGCTGGGCTCGGTTTCGCCGGACTGGATCATGAGGTTGCCCTGGCTTTCCCACAGCACGGTCCGGGTCTTGCCGGTCATGACGATGAGCGGCTGCATGGATTGCGCGGCGAGTTTGGTCTCGGGGGCTTTCGTACTGCTGCTGCTGAGATAAACCGTCGTGTCGCGGCGCCACACGGCCTCGGGTTCAGCACCGGCGCTCCAGGTGATCGCGCCGCCATCCATCGGGCACATGTTCAGGGACCAGGTGCCCTGGCCCAGCTTTTCGGCAGGCGCGAAGGTGCGGCCGCCATCGGTGCTGACACTGGAGTAAAGATCACGCGCGCCGGCGAGCGCATTGCGCCACATGATGACCACCCCGCCCTCCGCGTTGACGGCGACTGCCGGCGCGCAGCATTGGCACACGAACCCTTCCGGCGAATGATAGACCAGGCGCTCCGGCTGCCACGTGAGACCGCCGTCCAGCGAGACGCGGCTCCAGACTTCGGCGCCGCCGTTGCGATCATCGAGCCAGGCCGCGGCGACGACGGAGCGGCCGTTGCCCGCCAGCGCATGCAGGCCTTCCCGCGCCGAACCCGCGGTGCCATTTATCCGGCGCTGTTCTTTCCAGGTCTTGCCGGCATCCGTGGAAAGCCAGGCATGCACATCCCCATCCTCATGCGATTGAGCGGTGACGATGAGCGCCTTTTCCGTCACGGCAATGTGGGGACCGCGGCGCATGCCCAAGGCCACTTTCGACAATGCCGCGAGTTGCACCGGCGCCGTGAAGGTCTTCAGGTCCCGCGTCATGACGTAGAAGATGGCGCCGTCGGCGGGTGGCCGCCTGCCCTTGCCGGTGTGCGGCACCTCGGCCTTCGTGCCAAAGACCAGGTGCACCGCGCCGTCGGGCCCGGCGGCGATTTGCGGCTGCTGCGCCTGCTTGAAGGAACTCGGCAGCACCGCCACCGGTTCAGCCTGGACGCAGGCGAGGCTAAGCAGCGCGATCGCGATGAGATGGAGGCAGTGTTTCATGGTCAGGTCTATCGTGG
>JAXMIV010000051.1:0-3938 GCA_034377045.1 Prosthecobacter sp.
ATTCCGATGTTGAGTCGCATCTCAGTCCTCAAGAGCACCATCTCAACATCGGAATGTTGAGGTACAGCCCGGCCATCGGAGCCCGCTGAGCGAAGAAAGCACGGTTCAAAACCAAGGGTGAACTTGTGGGTAATAGTCAGGGCGCAGCGCGTCCCTACCAGTGGTTAGGCCTTTGATGGGGCAGACCAGGGAGGAAGTCAGGGACTGCGACGACGGCGCGCCCTACCTTCGCTTCGTGGGCTGTTTGTAGACGATGGCGTCCATGGCTTCTTCGAGGGCGAGGCCTTCGAGGAAGGGCTGGAGTTCGGGGTCGGAGGCGGCTTGTTCGACCTGGGGGAGTTGCATGAGGCCGGCGAAGTCCTGGCGGTCGATGGCCTGGCGGACTTTGGGGTCCTGGCCGAGGGCGCGGATCTTGGGGTGCCCCAATAATTGGGCGTTCTTCGGGCTTTGGTAGGCGAGGCGCTGCCAGGCGGTGCCGTCGGGCCAGAGGATGAGGAGGCGGGAGAGGTTGGCGGTGGCGCGGAGGTCGAGGGGATCGAACTTTTCGGCGAGGGAGCCGAGGACGGAGCGGTCGACCTGCTGACTGAACTGATGCAGCCAGGAGGTGACTTTTCCCTGGAGGCTGGGACCTGCGCGGGCGACTTCGGCGGTGTTTTCGACGCCGGAGACGTTGCCGGTGAGGCGAAGGGTCATGGAGCCGACCCAGAGGAGGAAGCCGGAGGGGATGACGCTGAGCATGAGGCCTTTCCAACCGGCGAGGCCGCCGAGCATGTTCAGCAGGCCCATGCCGGCGAGGATGTGAATGAGGAAGCGGCAGACGAAGTAGGTGAGCAGGCCGGCGCTGGCGGCAAAGATCATGAGCTTGTCGGTGCTCATGGTGGCGCCGGCGGAGCCGAAGACGACGCTGCGATGGCGGAAGACGTACAGGGCCACCAGCACGGCAATGGCGAGGCAAAGCATGCCGAAGAGCTGCTTGATGACGCCGCGGGCGAAAGCCAAACCGGCGAGGAAGGCGACGAGGGCCGCGCCACCCGCCGTCACCCAGGTGCCTGAAGGGATGGTCTGCAGGGTGTCGAGGATGGAACTGGGATTCGGGAGGTTCACGGGGCGGGAGAGGCGACCGGTGCGCAAGGTCATTCATCCCATATCGCGGGGTCTTAGGCAAGAGCGATGGCGCGGGGGCGTGCCCCCGCCTGTTGCCGAACCACTGAAACTGACAGAAACAAAAGGGACAGAAAAAATGGATGGCTGTTGTTTCTGTCCTTCCTTTTTCTGTCAGCGAACCGCTACTTCGGCGCAAATGAGCCCATCCTTTTGCCTTCCTGCGAATCTGAATTACTCTGCCTGCCCCTTCTTTCATCATGACTGCCGCCGCTGTTACGCCGATGCCTGTTGTTCCGGACCTCAAGGGCCATTTCGGCCGGTACGGGGGAATGTTTGTGCCGGAGACGCTGATGGCGGCGCTGAATGAGCTGACGGAGGAGTATGCGCGGGCGAAGGCGGACCCGCTGTTTCAGACGGAGCTGAATCGTCTGCTGCACGAGTATGTGGGCCGGCCGACGCCGCTGTATTTCGCGGAGCGGTGGACGGAGGCGCTGGGCGGGGCGCGGATTTATTTGAAGCGGGAAGATCTGCTGCACACAGGCGCCCACAAGATCAACAATGCGCTGGGCCAGGCGCTGCTGGCGGTGCGGCTGGGCAAGAAGCGGATCATCGCGGAGACGGGCGCGGGCCAGCACGGGGTGGCGACGGCGACGGTGTGCGCGCGCTTCGGGATGGATTGCACGATCTACATGGGTGAGGTGGATATGGAACGGCAGGCGCTGAATGTGGCGCGGATGCGGTTCCTGGGCGCGAAGGTGGTGCCGGTGACGGCGGGCCAGAAGACGCTGAAGGAGGCGGTGAATGAGGCGATGCGGGACTGGGTGACGAATGTGCGAACGACGCACTACATCCTGGGTTCGGCGCTGGGGTCGCATCCGTTTCCGATGATGGTGCGGGATTTCCACCGGATCATCGGGGTGGAGGCACGGCAGCAGATTTTGGAGCGGGAGGAGCGGCTGCCGGATCTGCTGGTGGCCTGTGTCGGTGGCGGCAGCAATGCGATCGGGCTGTTTCATCCGTTTTTGAATGATCCGGATGTGCGGATGGTGGGGGTGGAGGCCGGCGGTGAGGGGATCAAGCCGGAGAAGCACGCGGCGCGGTTCCAGGGCGGACGGCTGGGGGTGCTACAGGGGACGAAGACGTGGCTGCTGGCGAATGCGGACGGGCAGATCGAGCTGACGCATAGCGTGAGCGCGGGCCTGGACTATGCGGCGATCGGGCCGGAGCATGCCTGGCTGCATGACCAGGGCCGGGTGGAGTACACTTATGCGACGGATGACGAGGCGCTGGACGGTTTCCAGGAGCTGTCGAAAGTGGAAGGGATCATCCCGGCGCTGGAAAGCAGCCACGCGGTGGCTTATGTGCACAAGGTGGCGCCAAAGCTGGGGCAGGATCAGGTCATCATCGTGAATCTGTCGGGCCGCGGCGACAAGGATGTGGCGCAGGCGGCGCGGATGATCTTCAAGGAGGAGCTGAAGCTCTAGCGGCGGCGTTCGACGGGTTGAACGCGCCGGGTCAGGGTGAAGGGAGCGGGACCGAAACCGGCGATGCGCTGGGGAATTTCAGCACGGCGGATTTCAACTTCGGGCAGCAAGGTGGCGATGCGAATGGCGCGGCGCACTTCGGGCACGGGTTTCGTGTTGGCGACGCCGGGAACTTCGGCGCGGCGGATTTCCTCCGTGGGAGCCGCACGCGCTCCGGCCGGCAACTCCGCGCGCCGGATCTCCTCCTCGTCCAGCGCGGCTATCGCAACGGGGGCGACGGGGGTGAAATGGTTCGCGGCATAGAGGATGCTGCTCGACCGGCGCGGGGCGACGTGGAGGGCGGTCTTGACGATCTTGTCGACGAGGGCCGGCTCACGGCCGACGGCGTTAATCGCCGCATTGACGATTTCGCCGGCGCAGGCTTCGCGGATGACGAGGGCATCTTCCAGGCGCATGACGAGGAGGTCGGGGCGTTCCTGGATGGCAGCGATCAGGGCAAAGCAGACCTGGTCGCAATCATTCCAGAGCCGCGCCTTGGGGGCCTGGGAATGGGCCTCCCGCATGAACAAAAGCCATGACGAAAGGGCGATGATCAGCAGGCAACAACGGAGCATGGGGCGACGCGTGGCTTGGCCCCACCGGAATGACGGGGCCAATGAGTCCGACAATGGCGCAACTTCAGCCGTTGTCATTTTTTTGTCAGGAAAGCGCCGGCCGGGGGGGGAGGCAGGGGGGCGGGTCTTGACTGGGACGGCTGATTGGGCTCCAGATTCGACGATGAGTGAACTTTTGGGCCCGCAGCGGGAAACCAAGCTTGGAGCCTTGCCTGGGCTCCGGGGCGCTGGCGCCATGCCCTCCACGATTGGGCAAGACATGGCGAGGCTCAAATCGCTGCTGCGCGAGGGCATGCAGCCGAACTTGCAGGCGGGCCAGGGCATGCGCATCCTGAACCTGGCCTGCGGGCGCTGCGATGAGGCGGAGACGCTGGTGACGGTGGGACAGGAACTGACCGGCGGCAGCCCTGTGGAGATGATCGGCGCGGACATCCGCATTCGCGAAATCCGCCAGGCGCGGGACCAGCACGCGCACCTGCCGGCCAAGTTTCTGATTGAAGACGCGACGAAAATCTCGCAACACAAGGAGTTAGGCGATGATTTCAACCTGGTGTTTCTGCGGCATCAGAACTTCTGGCACGGCCAGGAGTTGTGGAAGAAGATTTTTGACCAGGGGATCGCGAAATTGCGGCCGGACGGCATGCTGGTGATCACTAGCTATTTTGATGCGGAGCACCGTCTGGCCCTGGAAGCGCTGAAGGCGATGGGCATGGAAGTGGTCAGCAATAAACGCAAT
>JAXMIV010000052.1:0-8377 GCA_034377045.1 Prosthecobacter sp.
AAGAACTACCACCGCGGCATCTCCAGCCTTTGCATCGGCGGCGGCATGGGCATCGCGATGGCGATCGAACGTTAAGGAGCCTAACGGAATAGTTCGATGAATCCGCGTCCCGAATCAGCAGTGAAAGCATCTAAGATCGCGGCATTGGCTCGCAGGATTTGTTCGATAATCTGGGTTGGTTGATTGCCACAACGCAACCAGATCACTTTGGGTGGATGACCGCGCAGCAAACTCAGGTTCACAAAATCCACGTCTTGAGTTACAATCGTGAATCCATCGGCCAGAGCTCGCGTCCAGATCGTTGAATCGTCCGCTTGATCAAGACCCAGCTTCCGGACCTGCTGAGAACCGGGAAACAGATCGTCCAGCAATCCGCAGAGTTTGAAACTTAGGTTTTGGTCAAAAAGCAGTCTCATGCTCCCGCCGCAAGTTGCCCGCGTCCCTCTTCCTTGTCAGATGCAAAGGCCAGACAGGCACGCACATCTTGATCGGTAATTTCGGGGAAATCGTCGCGAATCTCAGCCATGGTCATTCCGGCGGCGAGCCAGCCAAGCACATCCCCAACTGTGATGCGCATGCCCCTGATGCAGGGCCTGCCGCCGCGCTTGCCAGGCTCTACTGTGATAATGCCACGATAGTCCATGATTCAGATTCTACCCGCCAGAGCCCGGTGTGACAAGCACTGTGTCATAAGCCGCTCGTGAATCTCTCCAATCACGGACTTGCCTTCTCAAGGACCACCCGCCCCTTGAGATCAAACCGCTGCCCAGCTCTCAGCACCAGCCACGGCTGAGCCGATTTCCACGCGGTCGAGCGTGCATCGTAGATACCCACCACGCTGGCGCCGATCACTTCAAACTCATTGCCATGTACCACGATGGCGGTGGCCTCATCCAAGCCGATACCCAAAAGATTCGGATGCCTTTCAATCACCGGTACCATATCCCGCTCGCGCTGCCGTTTGGCCCAGTGTTGATCAATAGCGCTGTCCTTGAGAAAGCCGAAACCTTGTTCGTGACCTGGCGCCATCATAACCGTGTTGCCCTCCACCGCGCCGCGCACCAGGTAGCTGCCCTGAATCGTGGCCCCCGCGGAAGACCCGCCGATCACCCCGCCACGATCCAGCACCGCGAACAACTCCGGCATCACCCGCGTGCCGAGATACACATCCGCCAGCCGCCATTGACGGCCGCCGCCCAACCACACTGCTGTCGCTTCCTTCAAGGGTTGCGCAAAGTCTTCCTTGTCCGCCTCCGTGCGATCCGTCGTATGCAGCACCGTGACCTTGGCGCCCAGTTTCTTAAAGGCCGCAAAGACCGGATCTCTGCTGTTCACTTGGGGATTCTCACTGGCGCTGGGAATGATGACCAGGGACGCCTTGGCCCCACCGGCAAGTTCAATAAAGCGGTTCATCACCGGTGCCCCCAAGGCTCCGCCACCGGCGATCACGAGCGATCCCTTCGCGGGGCCGATGCTGGAAACTGAGTTGTCGGCGAAACACCAGGCCGCGCCCGCGCAAAAGATGGCCAGAAGGCAACAGCAGATCGAACGAATCATGTGAGTCAGAACGCCTCGAATCGCGCCGTGTTCTCACAATCAGTCCGCCTTTTACAACAGGCGGGATAAGACCTAGATCGAACGAATTCTACTTTGGATGGCTTGAGGATCTTGCCGCATATCGAGCAGTGCATGAATCATGATTCTACGATTCTCCTCCACATAAAAGAGTCCGTATCGAAGTTGCGGCCCAAGAAGGAGCCTGCGGATACGTTGCGTGCCCTCAACTGATGCCCCCAACTTTGAGTTTTCCACCAATAAAGACAATGCTGAATCCAAGGGTTTCCGCAGGAACCTCAAGGCGATATCAAAGTCGTCCGTGAGTGAAGAGACCTGATCAAAGAGCATCACCAAGTCCCTCTCTGCGCCGGCGGTCCAGACAATTTCAGCTTTCATTGAGGCGGAACACCCGTGCTCTCACGTCTTCCCAAGACGACACGGCGGCTGGATTTGCCTCATGTTCGGCGATTCGCTGATCGAGAAGCTTCAAGATTGCGGCGTCCACAGTGACTGTGCCTTCCTCCTGGTCAGCCGCCACTAGCAACTCTTCGGCGAGCTGCCTCTTCTCGTGGGAAGATAGGCTGCGGACTTCCGGAATGAGTTCCAGGATCATGGCTTAGATTACATCTCGGGCATTCAATTGACAAGTCTCGTCTCACTACAGCCCCTTGCGATTCGTCTCCTCTGCCAGCCAGACAGCCACCAAAGTGATGGCGGCCATGACGAGGAGGTAAACAGCGACTGGCCAGGGTTTGCCGCCACTCCAGTCCAGCAGGGCGGTGGCGATGAGCGGCGCCAAACCGCCGGCGAGGGGCGAGGCGAGTTGATAGCCGAGCGACGCGCCACTGTAGCGAACGCGGGTGCCGAACAGTTCGGAAAAGAACGCCGCCTGCGGCCCATACATCGCCGCGTGGCCGATAAGTCCGATGATCACCGCGACCATGACCAGACTGCTGTCGCGCGTCTCCATGAGCCAGAAGAAAGGAAACGCAAATAGCGCCAGGAACAACGCACCTCCCAGATACACTGGCCGCCGGCCCATCTTGTCAGAGAGCGCGCCGAAGCAGGGAATCATGATCAGTTCCACCGCTGAGCCAGCCAGCACCGCATTCAGAAGGCTGTTGCGGTCCATGTGCAGTTGCTGAGTGCCATAGCTGACGACGAGGATGGTGAAGATGTAGAAGAAAGCATTCTCGGCAAAGCGCGCCCCCATCGCCAGCAGGACATTGCGCGGATGATCCCGCAGCACCGCCAGGATCGGTACCCGCGGGCCCGGATCCCGCGCCTTCGCCTCGGTAAAGACCGGACTCTCCATGATCTGCAGCCGAATGAACATTCCGACTCCCAGAAGTACCGCGCCTAACAAAAAAGGGATGCGCCATCCCCACGCCAGGAACGCGCCCGCATCCATGGACGACGAAGTGAAATAAAAGACGCCGTTCGCCAGCAGCATGCCCATCGGCACCCCGGCCTGAACCCAGCTCGCCTGATAGCCGCGCTTGCCGGTTTGGCCATGTTCCACCGCCATGAGCACCGCCCCGCCCCACTCGCCTCCCACCCCAAACCCTTGCACAAACCGGAACACCACCAGCAGCACCGGCGCCGCCACGCCAATCGTCGCATACGTCGGCAGCAGACCGATCAGGATCGTCGCGACACCCATCATCATCAGCGTCGTCACCAACATGGTTTTTCGCCCCAGCCTGTCACCGAAATGACCGAAAACGATGCCTCCCAGGGGACGGGCGAAAAAGCCTACCGCGAAGGTTGCAAATGCCGCCATCTTCGCCGCATACGGATCGGCATTCGGGAAAAACAACGTGCCGAAAACCGTCGCCGCCGCCGTCCCGTACAGAAAGAAGTCATACCACTCAATGGTGGTGCCAATAAAACTGGCGATGACGACGCGCCGGATGTTGTTAGGCTGGGACATGCGTGGAGCGCAACCGGATTCGCTCACTTCACCGCCGGCGCCTTCTCCTTCTTGGCGAACACCTTGCGATCCCAGTTCTGCCTCATGGCTTCCGGCGTCACGGTCGAATCCCAACCGTTCTTCGGCACATCCAGTTTCGCGCTCCAGAGAATGCCGTTGAGGACCAACTTGCGCTGATTGGCTTCAGCCCAGTTGGCGTGGAGGTCACAGCCCGTGAAGCCAAAGCTGCGCCCGCCGTTCGGTCGTTCATAGGTCCAGGCGACGGTTTCCGCGCGGCCCGCGTGAGCTTTGGCATCATCAGTCTTCCGGCTGCTGTCCGGCATGGCGCAGGTCAGCACGGGCGTCACGCCTTGGTCAGCGAAATGCAGATTGTACAACCAGCCGTCCTTCACCAGTGCAAAAGGGGTTAGGCCGCGTGTCACCAGATGATCGGGAATCGTCTCAAACTTCACATCCCAGTGGCCGCGGCAGCCAATGTCCCCTTGAAAAGCGGCGCCGAACCAATGTTTGAAATCAGCCGCCTTTTCCGGCGGACAGTCGATGCCCTGATGCAGGATCACAAAACCGGTGCCTGCATCTGCCAGGGCCTGCATACGTGCCCAGCCCGCCGGTTCCAAAAACGACAGCTTGGCGCCGCCGTCCAGAAACAGCAGCACACAGCGCGCATCTGTCAGCACCGCGTCATTCTTCGGCCAGCCGTCCGCCACCATCACCGGCGCCACTCCGGGGATCGCCTTCAGCCAATCCATCAGCAGCGCACAACCGGCAAAGTATTCATGCTGCCCCGGTTTGTTGCTGAGGCTGCCGGCGATCAGCACCACCTTCGCCAGCGCGGCATCTTTGGGCATCACTTCCAGCGGCACCCGCTGCTGCTCCGCGGTGAGCTCACTGCGCAGGTTGGTGGCAAAGAGGAAACTGAAAGCAAACGGCAGTAAAAGACGCGACTGGATGAATTTCATGAAGGGAAGCGTGGTGAGTTCCTGAGAAACAGGCAAGACTCAAAACACGCTCCACACGAAATGCTTTCAGGGATTAGTTCCCGGTCAGCCGCCGCCACAAACCGCGCTTTGCTTGATCCTGAGCATTCGATTGGCCCGTTTCGGAAGTGGTCCTGCCCTGACCCTGCGTACGCGGTCCCTTGCCGCCACCCGATGAAGACCGCCCGGTGCGCTCCTGCCCCTGGCCGCCACCACCTTGAGAACGTCCACCACCGCCACCACCCTGCGGGCGTCCACCTCGGCCGCCTTGCTGCGGCCGGCTGCGCGGATCGCGAAAGCGTGGCGGTTCTTCGGAGCGCGGCGGCGCGGCGGCCGCGTAGTTGAAGCCTTCGGCTTTCTTGCGCACCAATCCCCGGCCAATGAACCGCTCCAGGCTGCGCAACGGTCCCTGGTCATCGGGAGTGATGAAGCTGATCGCATCCCCAATCGCCTGCGCGCGGCCCGTGCGGCCGATGCGGTGCACGTAATCCTCCGAGTGCATGGGAAAGTCGTAGTTCACCACGTGCGAGATGCCATCCACATCAATGCCGCGCGCCGCGATGTCCGTGGCCACCAGCACCCGCACCGCGCCGGACTTGAAGTCCGCCAGCGCCTTGAGGCGTTGATTCTGCGAGCGGTTCGCGTGCAGCGTCGCACACCTCACACCTGTCTGTTCCAGTTTCCGCGCCACCCGGTCCGCGCCGTGTTTCGTCCGGGTAAAGACCAGCACCATGTCCAGCGAAGCGTCCTCCAGCAGATGGCTGAGCAGGCTGGGCTTCAAATGCATCGGCACCTCATAGACCAACTGCGTCACCGACTCCGCCGGATTCGAGCGGCGGCCAATCTGCACGATTTTTGGGTGATGTTGAAACTCATGGGTCAGCGCCTCGATCTCCTTCGAAAGCGTGGCGGAAAACATCAGCGTCTGCCGCTTCTTTGGCAGGCTTTGGATGATGCGCTTGATGCTCGGCAGGAAACCCATGTCGAGCATCCGGTCAGCCTCATCGAGCACGAGGTGCTGCAATCCGCTGAAGTCACCATAGCGCTGCCCCATCAAATCCAGCAACCTGCCCGGCGTGGCGACGACGATGTCGCAGCCATTCTTGAGTGCCTGAATCTGCGGTCGTTCACCCACACCGCCGAACACCTTGGCGATAGTGAGCGGCAGGTGCTTGGCGTAGGCCAGCACGTTCTCCTCGATCTGCACCACGAGTTCCCGGGTCGGCGCCAGGATCAGCACCTTGGTGCCGCGCTTCTTCTCGGCGGCGGCCAAACGAGTCAGAATCGGCAGCGTGAAGGCCGCCGTTTTTCCGGTGCCCGTCTGCGCAATGCCAATCAGATCCTGCCCGGCAATGATGGGGGGAATAGCGGCCGACTGAATGGGCGTAGGCTCCGTGTAACCAGCCTCTTGGATGGCTTGGAGGATTTTGGCGTCAAGGCCAAGGGATTTAAAGGGCATCGCTCAGCATCGACGGGATCAGCCGAAGTGCGAGCGGGGATTTGGCGCCTGCCGGGAGGGCAAAGATCGCGGGAGTGAGCATCAAATGCGCCTTCCCTCCGATTCATCGAAAGACACGTGGGCTCGGTGAACGATCCAGCATCATCATGAATTACCGCGCCGCCCTCATCCAAATGCAGGTTCGTGGCGGCGACCTCCAGGGCAATCTCGCCCGCGCCGAAATGCAGATCGAACAAGCCGCCCGCGCCGGCGCCAAACTCGCCATCCTGCCGGAGACCATGGACCTCGGCTGGACCCACCCCTCCGCCCGCGAACTCGCCGCGCCCATCCCTGGCGGCGAAGCCGCCGAACGCCTGTGCGCCGCTGCCGCCCGCCATCAGATCCACGTCTGCGCCGGCCTAACCGAACGTGCGGAAAGCGGCATCTACAACGCCGCCGTCATCATTGACTCCCATGGCAGGATCTTGATCAAACATCGCAAAATCAACGAACTCTCCATCGCCCACGATTGCTATGCCCAGGGCGATCGTCTCAACGTCGTCGATACCGAGCTCGGCCGCCTCGGCCTCATGATCTGTGCCGATGCCTTTGCCGAAGGCCAGGTCCTGAGCCGTTCCTTGGGCTGCATGGGCGCCGAAGTCATCCTTTCCCCCGCCGCCTGGGCCGTCCCCTCCGACCACGATCAAACTGCCGACCCCTACGGCCGCGTCTGGTGCGATGCCTACCTGCCCGTCGCCCGCGCCTTCGGCGTCTGGATCATCGGCGTCAGCAACGTTGGTCCCATCACCGCCGGCCCCTGGGCGGGCCGAAAATGCATCGGCTGCTCCCTCGTCATCGACCCCACCGGCCAGGAAGTCCTCCAAGCCCCCTACGGCGAAACCGCCGAAACCCTCCTCCTCACCGAGATCCAGTTGAATCCCGCTCGCCCCCGTGCCGTCCACGATCTGTGAGGTTCATTAATGGTAGAAACCCTCCTGCATTCCTGCCTTCCTCATTAAAATCCGTCCTTTTAACCCTCCGTAGCTTTAGCGAAGGATGGGCAGCCCACATCCCCCATGACCCCAATTCCCGAAAAGCCAGCCTCCAGCCTCCGCACCCTGCGGCGGTTGCTGGTGTTTGCCCGGGAGCATTGGCGGATCGCGGTGTCGCAACTCGCGCTCGCGGTCGTGGGCACCTCCCTCATTGTCGTCTTTCCGGGCGTGGTGCAGTGGTTCCTCGACGACCTGATTCCGCATAAGGACATCGCCGGCATCTGGAAGGCGGGCGGGCTGGCGGCCGGCGCCTTCCTCCTCCGCGAATTCCTCTTTTACATCCGCACCCGGGTGAACAGCGTTTTTGAGCAGCGCATGATCTTTGCTCTGCGGGGGCAACTGCACCACAAGATCGCCCGGCTGCCGCTCGGTTGGTTCGACCGGCAAAGCACGGGAGATATCCTGACTCGTCTCGCCGATGACGTGCCGGCGACGCAGCGGGTGATCCTGGAGGGGATTGAACAGGGGGTGACCTCGGTCCTGCAAATCATCATCAGCGCGGTGGTCATGTTTTACACCAACTGGCAGTTCGCCCTCATCGTGATGCTGCCGACGCCCTTCATTGCGGCCGGCGGCTGGTTGTTCGCGCGCTGGGTGTCGCCCCGGGCCCGGCTGGCACGGGAGGCCACGAGCCGCTTAAACTCGCTGCTGCATGACACCATCACCGGCATCCGCCAGGTGAAGAGTTACACGGCGGAGGACATCAAGCAGGAGGATTTTAATGCCGCCAGTCACAACCTGCGCCGCGCGCAGAATCGCCTCATGACCGCTTGGGCGGTCTATAGCCCGCTGATGGGTTTCTTTGGCAGCTTGGGACTCGTGCTGCTGCTGAGCATCGGCGCTTATGGCGCGATCCGCGGCGACCTGACCACGGGCGAGCTCTTCAAATTCATCTTTTTGTTAGGCTTCTTCTTCGAACCCATAGCGCGCCTCCACGGCGTCAATCAAACCATGGTCACCGGCTTGGCGAGCGCCGAACGCGTGTTCAAGATCCTCGACCAGGAAGGCGAGGAAGATCTCAACCGCGGCCGGACACTGGAAAACGTCAAGGGCCGCATCGAATTCCGCGCGGTGACCTTTGGTTACGATTCGGAGAAGCCGGTCATCCATGACCTGAGCCTGAGCGTCGAGCCCCTGCAAACCGTGGCGATTGTCGGAGCCACCGGATCAGGAAAGTCCACCCTCTTTCAATTGCTCAATCACTTCTATGAACCGCAGGCGGGCCAGGTTTTGCTGGATGGGACGCCGATCACCGATTTCAATCGCACCTCCCTTCGCGCCGCCATCGCTTATGTGACTCAGGACGCCTTTCTCTTTGCCGGCACGATTCGCAACAACCTATTGTTAGGCAAATCTAACGCCAATGACGAAGAGCTATGGAGAGCTCTGCGCCTCGCCTGTGCCGAGGATTTCGTGCGCA
>JAXMIV010000053.1:0-3423 GCA_034377045.1 Prosthecobacter sp.
AAGAACCGTGGCATGTGGGCGATTGCCTCGGCGGGAAGTACGGGGTCTTTGGCCTAACCGAAGGGGGGTTTGGCCGCGTGCTGTTCGCCGATCACGCGGAAACCGGCGCACGCTACGCCTTGAAGACGCTGCGCCGCCCGCATCTGCGCAATGCGGAAACGGTGCGCCGTTTCACCGCGGAAGCCACCCGGTGGCTGCAACTCGGGCTGCACCCGCATGTGGTCCGGTGCTACGGCATCGAATGGATCGCCGCGCAGCCGTTTTTGGTCATGGAGTATGTCGAGGGCGGGCGCACGCTTATGGAGGAGATCCTCGATTCGCCTCCCGATTGGCGGCGCACGCTGAGCAGGGCCTTGCAACTCGCCCAGGCGCTGGCCTTCTGCGAACGGGTCGCCGGCCTCATTCATGGCGATATCAAACCGCTGAACATTCTCATCACTCCCGAAGGCGCCGTGAAGGTGACCGATTTCGGCATCTCCTATGCGCGCTTCCACGAAACCGATGCCAGTCCGCAGGCCGGTACGCCGGGTTATTGCGCGCCGGAACTGCTCGAAGGTCACCGCCGCTCCACGGCCAGCGACGTCTACGCCTTTGGCATGACGCTTTGGCAAAGCGCCTCCGGAAAGGTGCCTCGCACGGAGACGGATGCCGCCGGCGTGAAGCCGGATGTGGGCGCGATGGTTCCTGACATGCCGGAAGCCTTTGCCAGGCTGATCATGGCCTGCGTCAGCAATGATTCGACAGACAGGCCTGGATCCTTTGCGCACCTGACCAATGACTTGATTCTTCTGCATCAACATCTGCTGGGCGAGGCCGCCTCGCAAGACCTCACGGATTTTCGCATCATTGGCCGCAGCGAAGCAGCCGCCAATGCACACAACCTCAGCGATGCCTTTCTCACGCTGGAGAACTACACACTGGCGGCCGATCTCGCCCGCCGCGCGATCGAGATCGAGCCGGATTATTGGTTAGGCCACGATGCCCTGGCCCGCGCCCTGATCGGCCTGCAACGCCATGCGGAAGCCGTGGCGGCACTGGGGCCCGCGCTGGCCCTGGCGCCGGCGGACCCGCAGCTCCACGCCCTGCTGGCCCAGGCGCGATTGCAGGTCGGGCGGGAGGCGGAAGCCCTGGCGGCCCTGCGCGAGGCGATCCGGCTGGCCCGCGCGGCGGCCACCATGGGCTGCCTGGACATGGCATCCGCCACCATCGTCACACTGCTGGCGCCTGAAGAGGCTGTTGAAGTTCACGATGAAATCATTCGCGCGAATCCTGCCGCCAACTCCGCCTGGATCGGCCGCACCGCCATTCTGCGCCTGCTCAATCGTGATGATGCCGCCCTGGAGAATGCCCGCGCGACGGTCGATCTTTATCCCGCCTCCGCACTCGCCTGGGGCGCCTTGTCTTCGGTCCTGGCCGATCTGGGGGACGACGGCGCCGCTCTCGAAGCCATCGAACGCGCGCTGGGTTATGACGCCGCCACGCCGAGCCTGCATGCGCAGAAATGCCTCGTTCTTTTTAAGATCGGCCGGCCGGAGGACGGACGCAAACAATTGGTTAACGCCCTGAGCACCTGGCCTGATTCCGCCACGCTCCGCCAATTGGCGGGGCTGAGTGACGCGCGCACTTCTTGACGGGCCTCACGTGTAGGTCTTCTTCGCGGGCCGGTGTGGCGGCGCCCATTTCTGCATTTCCTCAGGCGTGGCCCAGCCAATGCTGGTCGCGACAGGCCCGTTGCCGGTATGATTCACCAGCACCTTTTCGCCAAAGCCATTCAAAGCGATCACGTTATTGGAGAAATCGAGCTCTTCAATGACGGTCAAGCCGGCATGGACCGCAGCCTCACGCGGAGTGTGATGCTCTTCGCCGATGTAGTGGAAATTGTACGTGTATTCCCTCGCTTCATCCGGTGCTGCTGCCGCCGCCTCGGCTGCCGGTTTCGGTTTTGGGTTTGGTTTTGCTTTCGAGTTCGCTTTCTTTGGCGCTTCCTGCGCTTGGCCGGCGCTGCCTGAGGGCCGCAAGAGATCGTCCAGAGCCGCCGCAAAGCGCATGACATCCGCGGCGGAGACACTGTCGATCCAGAGGCACATGAGCATGAGCCGCTCCATCCCCGCGACCGGCGCCACCAGGACTAGCGGCAGTACGCCGGTGGTGAGCGCCAGCGCCGGTTCCAACTGACGCGTCAGATAATGCCGGAACGCATCGACCGCGGGTGGGTCCGTGGCGCTGAGCCCACCCGTCCTTTCCGTGGGATAAAGATACTCCAGCGAGCAGCGATCCATCCGCTCCGGCAGTTGCTTCAGCAACGACGCCTGTTTCGCGATGACGATCGCATGGATGTCGTCGTCCGCCATCGCCTCTTCCAAACCCTCTTCCGCCAATGCGCCGAACAAAATGTAGGTGTCTGCCGCAAGTCCGCCCGCGAAGCTGGCGCGGCTGTTTTCATCCAGCCGGAACACCGGCTTGGTCACGCCCGCGGGTTCCTTGGTCACTGCCGGCTGTTCTGTGGGCGGCGCGGGTTTGGGTTTCGCCTTCTTGGCCTTCGGCTCAGCAGCCACGGGCGCTGGACCTGGCGCGGGCATGTGGCCAAGCAGATCATAATAGTCGGCGAGCCCGACGAAATGCTCGCCACTGAGAATCTCCACCCGCTGCCGGATGCGATGCCATGACTCGATGCCGCCGGCGCGGATGACATCACCCAGCGCCGCCAATTGAGCCGACAGGTTGCTGAAGGCGAGCTGATTGCGCGAAGCATGGAAGCTGGCGCTGAGCAGCAGTTTCTTGATCTTGCGGGCTATCTCCTCCTCCCGGTTTTCCAGGGGCGGGGCCTCCGGCACAGGCAGAGAGATGAACCGGGGGGCGGGTTTCGCTTCCTGCTGCGAGGGGTTCTGGCGCATGAAGGGAAAGGCCTGCCGTATTTCCTCCTCACGCGCGGCGGCGCGTTCAGCCTCACTGCGTCTGCCGAATAATCTGGAGAAGAAGCCCATGATGATGTCTCCGGTGGAGGTGCTGTTCTTTGTTGTGGCTCTTATTTGGCGGCCAGCAGCCGGGTGAGGTCCTGAATCTCCGCCGTCACATCCGTTTCCGTCAGCGCATAACGTTTGATTTCCTGGCGCAGGTGGCGCTCGTAGCCACGCTTGGCGGTGATCAGGCGGTTGGAAACCTCTTTCTCGGTGAGGTCAAAGCGCTGTCCCAAAGCGGCGTGTGAGACTGGCGCGGCGCCTTCCATCACCGGCGCCCAGAGGCAGGCGAGGAAGATCTCATAGTGGGCCTGCTTGCCCCCGGCCTGAAATTCCGCCTGTAGATTTTTCACGGCTTCGGCAAAGAGCCTCTGCGCCCACACCCGCATGAAGATGTCCTCCGGCGTCGCGTGTTCCACTCCGCCGCCGGCGCCCGTTTCGGACTCCAGCGCGTCCATGTCCACGA
>JAXMIV010000054.1:0-16560 GCA_034377045.1 Prosthecobacter sp.
CACCATGAATGCTCTTTGCCGGTCTCTTCGGCATGAACGGAGAATGCGACGAAGGTGGCCGCGAGAATGAGGCAGAGAGTTCGTTGAAAGGTAATCGTCATCAGTCGCTTGAAGTTAGAAATCGACCCAGAGGCGGAAGGAGAGGAACAGGTCATTGCTCATCGAGGTGCCGATCGTGTTGAGTGGCACACCCGCATCCAGAGATCCGTTGAAGTTTTCCGACAACTTGATGTGTGTGCCAAATCCGACGCTGGCGAGATCATAAATGTCCTGCTGCTGTGGCAGAGGCTGAGTGAGCGTCAGCCGTCCGCCTTCGACGAAGCCGTACACGCGCCACTCGTTGCCTTTGTCCCTTTCGGTGGCGTCCTTGCCATGCTTGCCGAGGAACGATGGGCTGCGCAGCTCCAGCGTACCGAAGACGCCGTTATCACCAAGTGCAGAGGATTCCAGATAGCCGCGCACACTGCTCTGGCCGCCGCCGGAAAGTTGCTCGCTGTTGACCAAGGGATTGTTCGCGAGCTGGCCGGATACCTTGGTCATGACTTGAAAGCCGGCGGGCAGATCGTGGGTGTGGGTGACATCGCCACGGAGGTAGATGTAGCTGCCGTCGGAGTTGTAACGCTTGCTGTCGAAGGTCTCCAAATCGCTGCCCATGCCACGGAAGTGCCAGTTCAGGCCGAGATTCAGATTGGTGAAGGACTTCTTGCCGATCCACGCGCCGCTGTAGCTCAGGCTGAACGGGTAGTAGTCGATCGGTGTGAGTGTGCTGACTCCGCCAAGCACGAGGTTCTCGTCGAAGTGCTTGTAATCCATGCCAAAACTCAGCGAGTGCGTGGAGGCCTTGCCCTGCGGCAAAAGGGTGTTGAAGCGGAAGCCCAGGATTTGTCCGCGACCTACCACCGCAGCTCCGCCGAGGGTGCTCACATCGCTGCTCTGCTTGGTGCCGATGAACGTGAGCGTGGTGTCGTCGAATCCGGTCAGGGGAACGGAGTAGTAGGCAGAATAGACTTCGCCATCAGTCAGCCGTTCGGGAGCGATCTGGAAACTGAAGCCCAAGGTGTGATCAAGCTGCCACAGGTTGCTGTAACTCAGCGATCCATTCAGGCGCACGGGTACCGTGTTCGGACTGTAGCGATTGTTGAGTTCGAAACTGCCATGCAGCGGGGCATGATCGTCCACGTCTAGATCAATATCGATGAGGGAAGGATCTTCATTGGCCGTCAGGCGCGGCGTGACGCGAAGATCGGCGGACTTGTTCAAGGCCACGATGTCGCGCTGGATGTCTTCGAAGTTCGGCACGGTGCCCGGCGCCAGAGAAGGCGCACGCTTGCGGATCTCGCTGGGCAGGAACCATTTGGCGCCGTTCACGCGCAACTCGCCGACCTTGGCTTCAACGACTTCAAGCCGAATGATGCCACGACGCCCCGATTGTTGCGGAATCGTCACACTGACTGCTTGAAAGCCTTTCTCGTGGTAGGCTTTTTCGAGTGCCACGCGGGCCTGTTCGATGTCGTCCGTGGTGCGGCCGGGGCCGAGGAAGGGATAGACCGTATCACCAATGACGATGGCGTTGAGCAGCTTGGATCCGGAGACGCGGTATTCGCGGACGTAGAGTCGACCGACGGTAGGCGGGATATCTTCCGCGGCACAGAGCATGCCCGCCGCCGCCAATCCCAGAAGCACAAGGCTCCGGGCGTGGCTGCGCGTGCGATAATGAGAGTGCCATGTGACCATGAAAGGGAACGCCCTTTACTCCCATGTGAGCACTGATCACTCAAACTGCGCAATGTGACGATCGTGTAACATTAGGAAGTTTCACCCAACAAAAAAACTGCGAGCCCCTTGCGAGGCCCGCAGTCTACAAGCGGCAGAGTGATCTCTGCTTGTGGGGGGTTACTTGTGATTCAGGCTCAGGCCGCCAGACTGGCCAAGGCCATTCAGGACCTTAGGCTTGGTGGTGAGGAAGTAGCCGTAGGCGCCGGCGGCGGTTCCCTTCTGATAGACCTTGCCGACGAACTTCGGTTTTGTGGCATCGGTGTGGGTGAAGGCGCCGCTGATGTCTCCGGTGGCAGCCCCGATGGTGAGGGTAAAGCTGAGAGCGGGCGCGCTCGGGGTGGACAGTGTCTTCACCTTGTTGGCAGGGCTGACATTTACCTCGGCGTTGACGCTCTCCGTGAGCAGACCGTCGCTGAAGACGAGATCGGCATTGGCGATGGTGGTGTCCGCGGTGGGCAGCACGCCGGGGATGACACTGCCGGTCTTGACATAAGACGCCCCCAGCAAGTCCACTTTGACACCTTCCTCCCAGCCCCATGGATACCACTGCACGGCGTTCAGCCATGGGCGAAACCAAAGACTGTCCACGGCTGTCATATCACTGTCGGCGGCGGCGGAGTTGAGCTGTACCAATGCGGTGAATGATCCTTTGGTCGAGTAGAGCTGCGCAAACAATGGCGCCTTCAAGGCAGCGCTGAGGGGAACACTCGCGGTGACCGCCGTATCGTCGGCAAGCTTGGCCGCCAACTTCAGCACGCCATTGCTGGTGACGGTAATCGTGCCAACGCCATCACCCTGGGGATAGTCCTCGGGCAGCAAACCGTTGGTCTGCGCCTTGGCTGGCAGAATCACCGTAAACAGACCACCATTGGCGAGATAAGGTGACGCCGCAGGCAGCTTGTTTGGAGCGGCTGAACTGAAGCCGGCGCGGTCGAGCGTGAAATCACTCTGCGCGATGACGGCGCTGCGGTAATACTGCTTCACGACGCCGGTGATGGTGTTTGTGGCGGAATCCCAATGCACGCTCGAAAGTTCGAGCGAAGGTTTGGTACCGCGAGGTACGAGCAACGTGCTGGAGCTTGTGGCGCCGAAGAATCCATTGCCCGGGCCGGTGAAGGAACCGCCGGCAATCATCAGCTTAAAGCCGTCGATCAGCAAGGTGCCGGAGAACGATCCGGTCTTGGTAACGGTGAGCTTCATCGCGCCATTCGTGCTGTTGCTGGAGGCGGTGCCGGCGCGTGGACTGACCAGTCCATTGAAATCACCAATTTCGGTGGCAGCAAACGGACTGGCTGCGAAGTTCGCGGTGATGGTGGGAGAGGCGAGGATGGCCTCGGTGTAGACGAAGGTGAGCACCGGGCTTTCCGTGGCGGCGCCCGCCAGACCTGGAACCGTCCAGCCGGTGAAGACATTGCCCGTCTTGGGTGTCGCCTTGAGCGTGTAGGTCTTGCCGACTTGATAGGCGTTCGCTCCAGCGAGCGGGGCGGTCACGGTACCGAGGGTATTGTTCGCGGGATTGGTGACGCCGGCGAGCGCACCTGTCTTCACATAAGTGAAGCTGCGCGTGGCCACTATTGAAGTGTTGCCACGTGCGTCCAAGGCGCGCACACTGACGGTGTTCAACCCACCGACGGCCGTGACGGTGCGGCTCCAGGCAGTGGTCCCGGTCGCGTTGGTGAAGGCGCCGCCATTGAGGCTCACTTGCACCCGCTCGACTTCGACGTTGTCGCTGGAGGTACCCGTGACCAGCACGGCAGGTCCGGAGACAGTGGGAATGATCTGGTTTGCCGTGGGCGCCGTAATCGTGACCGTTGGAGCTGCCGCATCAGGGGCGAGAATACGCACGACCGTGGTGGTTGGGGCGTTGGTACCGACGGTCGTATTCGCATCAGGGTTGGTGAGCGTGACGTTGAACGTCTTGTTCTGGGTGATCACTGCGCTCAAGAGGCTGATGGAGGCCGTGGCCGTGGTCGCGTTGGCCGCAAAGGTGACTGTTTGCGCGCCGCCGGTGGGCGCCGTGTAGTTCGTGCCGGCCAGGGCTGTGACATCCGCGGTGGCGATGTCCACCGTGACGGGCGAGGCGCCGCCGGAGCGCTCAAGATTGATCGTGACGCTCGCTGCTTCGGCGTTCACGTCGACTTGAGCATCCACAAGATTGACCTCGCTCGGCTCGATGTCCTCGGTGATCGTGACCGTGCTGGATCCCGTGGTGCCGATGGAAGCGTTGGTCGCGCTGGAGAGACCAAGCACCACCGTGCGATTTCCCTGGAAACCAGAGCGATTCTCGATGGTGATCGTTTGTGTCTTTTCGGATTCACCAATAGCAAAGCTCACGGCGCCACCCGTGAAGGTGAAGTCTTCAGGCGTTGTCGCCGTACCACCGGTGACACCGATGGTGACGCCGGCTTCGGTGCTGAGGTCACCGCTGCGCACGACTTTGACATCCAATGAACCATCCGTTTCACCGACGGAGTAGATCGCATTCTCAATATTCACCGTGTTGGCGCCAAGGGCCGCCACAGGAACGAAAGTTACGTCGCCACCAGTGGTGATGATGAAGCGGCCAAGATAGTCGCCGTCGGTGTCGATTTCCGCGCCCGTCGTCGCAGGCTTCACCCGGTAGAAGTGCAGGATCGCGCCAGCGACCCCGTTTTCGAATGAAGCTTCGACGCTGGGGTTGAAAAAGGCGAAGCTGGTGCCCGGAGCCGGACCCGCATTGGAACCACCAGGCTGATACGAAGCCCAACTGTTGCTGTCCGTGATGGTTTGCACCACGGCATTCGTTGCGGTCACGCCCACTGAACTGCTGCCGTTAAAGGCCGTTGATAGCGCGACGATCTTGTTGGTCGCGGCGCCCTGGGAGGCTTCATTCTGACGCAACCACGGCGACTGCACCGACCGGCTGCCGAACACCGTCTTAGCAGGATCAGTGCCGATGGCGGAAAATGAGCCGATGGTTCCTCCAATGCCCCAGAAGACATTGTTGCGAGTGTTCCAAGACGCCCCAAAGGTGGCCGTCAAGTCCGTGCCGATGCTGCCGAGCGGAAGGGCCGTGGTGGCGTTCTCAAGCTGGGACGCTTGTCCCAGATTGATGACAAAGGTCTTGGTCGATCCCGTGCCGCTGGTGGCACGGACGCCGAGGAAAATATCCCCGTTGGCTGAAGTGGCCGCTCGCGCGGGCGGCGTCATCAGCAGCGCACCGGCCGTGAGGGCCAGCAGCGGCATGAGCCTGGGTGAAAAGAGTTTCATAAAATGAGCAATGCGATAAAAGGGCGATCGTTAAGTTCTGGTAGAATCAGTTGTGGAAAACGACGCCGCCGTCGGCGGTGCGCGAGCAGTTCATCTCGTTGAGCTTGATGGGCGCGTAGGTCGTCTTGATCAGGTTGGCGTAGACATCAACGATGGCCTTCTTCTTGGCTTCCAGGGAGCCGCCGGCGGCGGAATTCCACGTGGCGGAATACAGCACATGTTGATAGCACCAGAAGGTGTAGAGACCCTCTCTGAGCGCGGCATCGCTAAAGGCCACGCCGTTGTAGGTGAGTTCTTTGCCGCCGGCATTGATGGCGGTGGGCGCGTCGCCCGTGCTCATGTAGCTGATGATGTAGCCGTTGATGGCGGCGGAGGTGAGACCGAAATAGTTGCGCAAGGTGCTGCCGCTGGATTCACCGCCGTTGCCTTCGGTGAAGAGGATGCCGTTGACAGTTTGGGGTGGATAAGGGGCCACCGCGGTAATCGTGGAGCCGGACACCGTGGGTTTATACTGCGTGACCGTCGAGTCCACACCGATGCCGGACTCGGCAAAGGTGGTCAGACGGGTGCCGGAATCAGGATCGCGGCCGGTGGCATAAACGGTGACGCCGTCGTCGGCGGAATTGCCGGTGAACTGCGAGAGCTTGGCGGTACCGTTGGACCAAAGCGCCTGGGCGACCTGGGTGTTGATGTTGCTGATCGGGCTGGGGCTGGCGAAGCCGGTCGAAACGTCGGTTCCCACGAGCACGCCGGTGCCGCTGGTGAGGGTCACCTGAGTGCCGCTGTCAACGCTGAGGATCTTCAGCAGGGTATTTGGCAGGCTGGTGCTTTTCACCGTCATGCCGACGGAGAGTCCGGCGGAACTGGCCACCGTCAACACGGGCGATCCCGCCGTGGAAGTCGCGGTCGTGGTGACCACGTTGGTGCCGCGATTGACGATCCATTTGAAACCGATGACACCGACCTTCTGATCGGCGAGCACGGGTGTTTTGAAGGGCGTGGCGGACTGATAAGAGTCGCCCATGGCGACATCCGCCACCTGCGAGTTCGTTCCAACGGCCAGCGATGTGCCGCCGGTCGCGCCAGCGCCGGCAAGAGCAAGCGCCGGCTGGCCGGAGTCGGCTAGATTGTCGTTGAGGAAGTTCACCGGAATGCTGCCGGCGACGACTTGAATGCCGCCGGTGGAACCCGACCATGAGGTGGAGACGATGACCGGCTGGGCGCCGACCTGACCATAGAAAAAGCTCTGGTTCGAACCACTGAGGTTGGAGCCGGAATAACCCGCGACTGGCGGCGAGTCAAAGAGAGCAACGATGGCGCTGTGCGATGCGGAACGGAAGGCGGTGGAGCCGGTGATGCGGATGATGGTCGCATCCGTGGAAGGTTCGGCGAAGGCCGACAGGGCAGTGCCAAAGATGGCAATGCCAGCGATAGCTGATTTGAATGAATTCATGCGATGTTGGGATGGTTCAGTGTGTTGAAGGCAACTGATGCGCTTTGGAATGCGCAGTGATTGCATCGCCATGATGTCCTTCCCATCAGGCATTGAGCCATTCATTTAATGTGCCAGTGCCGTTGCATTTGGGATGCCGGCGCAATCGGAGCCGTCTGACGTAACGCTAAATGTCGTTATGATAAATGTCATCATGACGAGCATCGTTGCATAGTCACCTGCGGTTGCCGATTTGACCACACTGGGGAATCCTTCCGCTTATCTTTGATGCACCGCTGTGTGTTTGTGAAGTGCCGGCCGAGACGTGGCGTACATGTGGCAAAAACGTCACATGAAACGCGGCGATCTCATTCGCTCGTTGCCTTGCTTTGGATCTCAAAAAACAAACAAGGACATAACCAAACTCGCTCGGACGATCTTTGGCAGTCACAAAAACCGCGGCCCTGCCAGGACTTGAACAACACCGAACTTCTTTCCTTCCTGCCGGCCCTATGCTAACAAGGCCGCTTCCCTATGATCCACGACACCCTCGACAACTCAGCCCGGTACGAAGTCCTCTCCCCCCGTTTCGCCAAGGCGTTCGCCTTCCTGCGCAGCGTCGATGGCACTCAGGCCCTGGGGCGTCATGACATCGATGGCGATCACGTTTTCGCCCTCGTCCAGAAATACGCCACCAAGCCCGTCGAAAGCGCCCTCTTCGAAGCCCATCGCCAATACATCGACGTCCAGTTCGTCCACTCCGGCCGCGAAACCATCCTCTGGGCGCCGCTGGCCTCGATGCGGGAGGAAACCATGGCCTACGATCCCGCCAAAGAAGCCGCCCTCTTCAAACTCGTCCCCGACGTCACCCCCCTGCACCTCAGCGCCGGCCACTTCACCATCCTCTACCCCGAAGATGCCCACGCCCCCTGCGTTCAGTGGGAAGGGGCCGCCGAAGTCTTCAAGGTCGTCGTCAAAGTCGCCGTGGCCTAACCATGTTACTGGCGGGGGTCCGTCGTTGCCAAATGCCGTAGATTCCGCCAAAGTCCTGCCATGTCCGCGCTTTCCTCACCCCACTCGAGACCGGGATTCATCCGCAGCTTCCCCCTGCTCGCCTTCGTGCTCATCGCTTACAACGTCGCCACCCTGGGGTTCGATTTTGATTTCACCGCCCCAATCGTGGCCCCGTTATTTCAGATTAAACTCGTCTCCGGCGCCATCTGGTCCACCGGCTGGAATGAAGTCCTGCTCATCAGCGGCCTGGCGCTGCTTTTCATCGAAATTCTCAAATCCTCCCGCACCACCACGCAAACGACCTTTGAGCATTTGCTGTCGATGCTGGTGTTCATCATCTTCATCGTAGAATTTCTCATCGTCCCCGCCGCCGGCACCAACACCTTCTTCATCCTCGGCGTCATGGCCCTCATTGACGTGATGGCCGGTTACGCCGTCTCCGTCGCCGTCGCCCGCAAGGATTTGAACATCAGTGGTTAGGCCGCGGCTCGAGGGGTTGAGCTATCTCCTCTTCGATCGCTTGACTTACCGGCACAATGTCACCCAACTATCGACGGGGCGGCGCATCGGGAGGAGTGGCTTCGTGGCGCCTGAGTTCGATCCTTGCCTCGTCCAGGGTCCGCTGCAGCGCGGCCAGTTGTACCTTCAATTGATCACGCCGGGTGCGCGTGTAAAACTTCTGCGTGGCGGAGGTGGCGCTTTCCGCCTCATTTTCCGCCTTATACACTTCCGAACCGAGAGATCGAATTTCGTTTGATAGGCGTTCGATGACGAGCTGCATCTCCAACCCCTTCTTCCGGTATTGCTTCATGCGCTCGTTGTACGCCGCCATTTCGGGCGAAGGCTTTGCCAACGGGTCTTCGGGTTCCGCCACTGGTTCCGCTTTTGACTTGGCGACCGCCTCGCCCAAACGAAGACGATCTCGCAATTCCGCAGGCAGGTCATCGGCTCGCGCCACGGTCACTCCTTCGCTGTGTTGGAAGGTCACCGACTCTTCGGTGAGACGCTGAATACGCGCATTCTTCAAGGTGGCCCCCTTGGCGAGCACCAGTTCGGGAAAAACCATACCTGCCGAGCTCTCGCGAACTTTTAGAATGGCCTGAATCATCGCCTCTGCCAACCTGGGTTCCACGGCCTCCAACTCTCTCACTTCACTCCCCAGGCTCTCCTTTTCAGCCGTCTTGGTTTTCAAAGTTTCCAACAGGGAATTTGCCTGGATTCGCAGGTCCAACTGCTCCTGCTGCGTTTGGGTTTGGCGACCCGCGAGTTCGGTGCTTCTAGTCACCGAGCCGAGGTCACCGGTAAGCCGGTCAACAGCTTCCGAATACGAGAGACCCCACATCAGCCCGATCACGATCACGATGCCGATAAAGAATAAGAAAAGTTTGGTGCCCATGAGTGTGAGTTCGGCGTCTTAGGGCTTGGCGGAGCGGGCCAGGTATTCATCGATCTTGCGCTGCGAATTCTGATTGAGCGTCTCGACCTCGGCTTTTCTGGCCTTCAAGCGGTCGATCTCCTCCTCCACGCCTTTGATTTGAACTTGCAGGTCATGAATCAAGTTGGGCCGCGTGACGGTGGATTTGCTCGGCATGGGCGTGGCGGCAAACTTCTTCTGCAACTCTGCCAGGCGCGCTTTCTGTTCCGCCCAGGCCACTTGTTTTTCCTCGATCTGCCGCTGCAGCTCCGCCTTTTTGGTGCACCCAATCAGGCCGATCATCGGCACCAGGAACAGCCCGATCACAAGGCAACTGCGGAATGAATATGGCGCGGGCATTTGGGCTCGAGTATCGAATTTCGTGAGAATGCTGCAAGTTCCAACTACGGTGTTTTCCATTTTCTTGTCTGAGCTTGACCCCGGCTCCCGTATCCTGCCAGCATCCCCACCATGAACCGCGCTTCCCTTTCTTTCCTCTTCGCTGCCCTCACCACTTCCGTGATCGCGGGTGACAACTACCTGGTTTACTTCGGCACGGGCACCAGTCCCAAGTCCGGCAGCAAGGGCATCTACGTCTCCAAATTCAACAGCGCCACTGGCGAGCTGAGCGATCCGGTCCTGGCGGCTGAGGCCGGCAATCCGGGCTTCGTCGCCATTCATCCTTCCAAGAAGTACCTCTACGCCATTGGTGATCTGGCCGGCGCGGCGAAAAAAGCCGGCGGTGTCAGCGCCTTTGGCATCTCCCTTCCCGAGGGCAAACTGTCCTTCATCAACTCGGTGTCTTCCGTCGGTTCCGGACCCTGCCATGTCTCCCTGGATCGCACCGGCAAAATGGCGATGATCGCGAACTACGGCAGTGGCAGCATCGCCTCCTACGCCATCAAAGACGACGGCTCGCTGAGCGAGGCGGTCACCTTTGTGCAGCACCAGGGCTCCGGCGCCGATCCCAAGCGCCAAGCCGGCCCGCACGCCCACAGCATGAATCCCAGCCCGGACAACCGTTTCGCCTTCGCCTGTGATCTCGGCCTGGACAAGGTCCTCATTTACAAAATCGATCCCGCCACCGGCAAGTTCACCGATCACGGCTACGGCGCCGTGCCGCCCGGATCAGGACCGCGCCACCTCGCCTTTCACCCGAGCGGCAAGTTTGTCTTCGTGAACAATGAGATGCTCATGACCGTGACATCCTTCGCCTATGATGCCGAAAAGGGCGCGCTCACCGAGATCGAAACCGTGTCCACCCTGCCGGTGGAAGACCGCGGTAAGAAGGGCCTGAGCACGGCGGAAACCGTCGCCCACCCTAACGGCAAGTTTGTTTATGTCTCCAACCGCACGCACGATACGATCGCCGTCTTCACCTGCGACCCAGCGACCGGCAAACTGACCCTGATTCAAAATGCGCCCGCCGAAGGCGCGATCCCGCGCAACTTCTGCCTCGATCCCTCCGGCAGATGGATGATCGTGGCCCATCAGGACAGCAACACCGCCGCCTTGTTAAAAGTGGATCAGGAGACCGGCAAACTCACCTTCACCGGCAAAAAAGTCCCCGTCGGCGGCTCCATTTGTGTGCGCTTCCTGGCTTTGGACTGAGTCTCCCGCACGCCTGAGATGAGGGCCTTCCTGCTCAGCTCTTGCTTCCTTGCCCTCGTCGTTCACGGGGCCGAAGATTGGCCGCGTTGGCGTGGCCCTTCCGGCGATGGCCGCTGGAACCCCACGAATCTCCCCGACGAATTTCACCGGCACGAGCCGCAACGCCTTTGGAAAGTCAGCATCGGCGGCGGCTACAGTGGCGTCACCGTCAGCGATGAACGCGTGTACCTGATGGATCGTCCCACGCCAGCCGCGAAGACCGAACGCATTCTTTGTTGCGCCGCCGGCAGTGGCAAGCTGCTCTGGCAGCATGAGTGGCCAACGGACTACCGAAGCATGGAGTACCCCAATGGACCCCGCGCCTCCGTCACCCTTTATGATGGCCGCGCCTACGCCCTCGGCGCCGCCGGCGCCGCCATTTGTCGGGATGCCGCCACGGGCAAGGTCCTGTGGCAGGTGGATACAGTGGCCGCTTTCGGCGCCAGGGTGCCCCAATGGGGCTTTGCCGCCTCGCCGCTAATCGATGCTGACCGCGTCCTGCTGCACGTGGGAGCGGAGCCGGTTGGCAGCGTGCTTGCGCTGCATCGCCTGACCGGAAAGTTGCTCTGGCGCGGCGGTGCGGACCCGGCCGGCTACTGCACGCCGGAACTCATCGAACACGCTGGCGTCCGCCAATTGATCGCGTGGGGGCCAGAGAACATTCAAAGCTTCAACCCCGAGACCGGGGCCACCAACTGGACCTACCCATACAAAATCACCTATGGCGTCAGCATTGCCCAACCGTTGTTTCACGACGGCATCCTCCTGGTCTCAGGCTACTGGCACGGCACGAAGGCCTTGAGATTGGGCGCCTCGCCCCGCGAGGTCACACTCCTCTGGGAGAATGGAAAGGACATGTGCGGTCTGATGTCCGCGCCCCTGTTTAAAGACGGCCAGGTTTACCTGCTGGACAAAAACAAAGGCCTCCAGTGCATCGAACTCGCCACCGGCAAGATCCGCTGGAGCGATGACAACTCCCTCACTCCCAAGGATCGGAATCCGCAAATGAGCCTTGTCTGGCTGCAGGAAAGCCGCCATCTCGCCGCCGGCCTCAATGCCGATGGCGAACTCGTCTACGTCCGCCTCAGCCCCGAGCGCTTTGAGGAGCTCACTCGCCACCAGATCATCGGCAAAACCTGGGCTCACCCCGCTTTCACCGGGAATCGGATTTTCGCCCGCTCAGACACGGAACTGGCAGCGTGGCAGCTCTGGCCGTCGAATTGACCTTCGAGGACGCACGGATTTTTTTCCAGATTGGTCGCCGGCCTTCTCAATTTTGAGTTGCAGAAACTCAAAGGTTCGCATATTTTAATAAAATGGTTAGCCTGACTTCTCATCTAGCCAGATATTTTTAATATTCGAACCAATGTCAGCCCTTGCCCAAACCGCATCTGCCCTCGGCTCTCCCCGTTTGGGTTTCCACCTCCTGGTTTTCGACGAACTGCTACAGCATTGCGTCGACGTCGGTGGTCCCTTTCCATCTGAGTATGCCGAACTGACGCAGGCCATCCATCGGCTGGGGGATGACGTGCGGGAAGGGCTGATTGCTCCTTCCGCCCTCCTGGCGTACGTGCAGGCCGTCACCCGCCGCGCCTTCGAAGGCACCATGCAGGCGGAGGCGCTCGCCCAGAAATACGGGTACAACGGCGACTTCGAGATCATCGACCACATTTACACCCAAAAGATCCACCCAGACCCGGGCCTGCGCGCTTGGGACCTCTACTTTCACGCCCAAGCGGCCCCAAACGCGGTGCGCAATCGCAAAGCCTACTTCCAGCGGCTGATGCAGGCGCATATCGCCGTCAATTCGGGTCCGGAGCCTCTCTCAGTCCTCAACATCGCCAGCGGACCCGCCCGAGACTTGTGTGAGTTCTTCCAAAACTACCCAGATGCCGCCGTCGAGGTCGACTGCGTCGATGTGGATGCGCGTGCGATCGCCTACGCCCAGACCCTGTGCGCGCCCTGGACAGACCGGATCCACTTTCACCACCGCAACGTACTCCGGTATGTCCCTGGCCGCAGCTTCGATCTCGTTTGGTCCGCAGGCTTGTTCGACTACCTCAACGAGCGCCTCTTTGTGCATCTCCTCAAGGCGATGATGGCAGTGACCAAAAAAGGCGGGGAAGTCGTCGTCGGCAACTTTTCCGATTACAATCCCAGCCGGGATTACATGGAATTGCTGGGGAATTGGCATCTCGAGCACCGTAGTAGGGAGACCCTGATGCGGCTCGCCGCCGAGGCTGGCGCACCCTCCGATCGGATCCAGGTGCTTTGGGAGCCTGAGGGGGTGAATTACTTCCTCCACATCCAGCGCTAGCCGAGGAGTTGCTACAAATCGAACCGGTGCCCGAGAAAGGCATTGCTGTCGGGCTTTCCCCTGCCTATATTTTACAATATTTATACAAATTGTGGTAGTACTAGCACCCAGCTCTGCCTCTTCGCCTCTTCTCCCCTTGCCTGCGGAGGCTCAAACCCATGATTTCTCATGGTCGCCAGCCAAGTCGGCGCCTCTGATCCACCCCGGGCATTCCGCCGAAAACTCCGCCCGCTTCGACGAAGAAGTACAGCACCTGAATCGGCGCAACGCCCGTCTCGGCGCCTGGTTTGTGATGATTCTGGTGCCCTTCTGCGCTGTTCTGGACTGGTTTGCGTATCCGGCGTGGTTCTGGCACTTCCTGCTTTTGCGCGTCGGCTGTTCCGCTCTTTGCGTGCCGGTACTGCTGGCCTTGGACCGGCCCTTTGGCGCGCGGTTCCAACGCTGGTGCCCCATCCTTCTGCCCTTGTTGCCCGCTCTGGCGATTTGCCTGATGATCTACCTCACCCGGGACGCTGCCTCCGGTTACTACGCGGGCTTATGCCTCTGTCTGGTAGGCACCTCGTTTGTGTTCCATTGGACGTTCCGCGAGATTGGTCTGACGGTAGGTTTGGTACTGGCCTTTTATCTGGCCGCCACCGTGCCTAACCTGAATTACAACGGTGATCTGCGCTCCGTCGGCCTCTTCATCAACAACACGCTCATCATGATGCTCATGTGCGTGGTTCTCTATTTCGGCAGCCGCCAGCATTATGCCATTCGCTGGCGCGAATTCGCCAACCGCTGCACCGTCGAAGCACAACGCGAGGAACTTCGCCGCCGCAACGACGAGCTTACCATCGCCCTGCAGCGACTGCGCGCCACCGAGGCCCAACTCACCCAAAACGAAAAGCTCGCCTCCATCGGCCGTCTCAGCGCTGGCATTGTTCACGAGATCAACAATCCGCTGAACTTCGTCAAATGCGCCGTCTTTGTGCTCGGCAAGAAAACCAAATCCCTTCCCAGTGACACCGCGACCCCCATGCTCGAAATCCTCGCCGATATCGGTGAAGGCGTGGATCGCGTCGCCGCCATCGTCTCCGATTTGCGTACCTTTGCGCATCCCGAAGGCCGCATGTCGGGCCCCGTACATCTTCGGCACAGCACGGCGAAGGCCCTGCGGCTCTTGTCCCAGCAGATCAAAGACCTCGGCGTCCAGTTGACCTGTGACATTCCCGCTGAGGCCGTCGTCCTCGGCGATGAGAACCACATCATTCAGATCACCATGAACCTGGTGCAAAACAGCCTGGATGCCGCCGCAAGCACCGCCTCTCCGAAAATCGCCATCACCGCCACCCGCCAGGCCGATGGTGTCCTGCTCAGCTTCAGCGACAATGGCGCCGGCATCGCGAAAGAGTACCGCGACCGCATTTTTGATCCGTTTTTCACCACCAAGGAAGTGGGCCAGGGCATGGGCCTTGGCCTCAGCCTGTGTTACCGCATGATGCAGCAAATGGGCGGCATGATCGAGATGCAGGGCGGCTCCGGCGGGCACACTGAGTTCACCTTGCGTTTCCCCCCAGCCGCATGAGCCCACTCCCCGTCAACGGCCAGCACGTCCTCTACGTCGACGACGAAGAGAAGGCCCTGCTGTACTTCCGTCAGATGTTCGAGGACGAGTATGTGGTTCACACCGCCGCCACGGCCGCCGAAGGCTATCGCATCCTCGAAACCTATGGCAGCCGCATCGGCGTCCTTCTCGCCGATCAGCGCATGCCCGGCGAAAGCGGGGTGGAATTGATGGAGCGCGCGCGCCGCCTGAATCCCAATCTCATCCGCATTCTCGTCACCGCCTTCACCGATTATCAGACAGCGGTCAAAGCCGTCAATGACGGCCGCGTCTTCCGCTACCTGCACAAGCCCCTCGATCCCGAAGAACTCGCCAATATCCTGCGCCAGGGAATGGAAGTCTATCAAACACTCACGGAGCGCGACCGCCTGTTGGGTGAGAAGGCCGAATCCATCCGTCACACCCTCATGGCGGACAAGGTCGCCGGTCTGGGCATCATGGCTGAAGGTCTGAATCACCACCTGCGCAATGCCCTCACCGTGGTGCGCGCCTTCATCGACCTCGCCCCCATGAAACTGATGGAAGAGGTCGAAGGCCGGCCGCCGCGCGACGCGAATTTCTGGGTCGAAACTCAGCAGCATGCCCAGGCGCAAATCGAGCGCATCCAAACCCTGCTCAATCATCTGGCTCAGGCCTCGCATGCCCGCAAACTCATCCGCGAAGATGAGGTCACCCTGCCAAAAGTCCTTGAGGAAGCATTCACGATGTTTGGTTCGCACCTGCATGATCGAGGTCTCAAAGTCACCTTCGATCTTAGTCCCACTCTGCCCCGCCTGCTGGTGCATGGAGAACGCTTCCGCCAGTTGTGGCGCCTCCTCTTCATCGAGGAAATCACCCACCTTCAACATGGCGACCACTTCAAGATCGAAGCCGCCGTCGAACTGGACCAGACCGGTCGCGAGTTCTTGGTCATGCGCCTCACGGACAACGGCAATTGGGCCACCAAAATCGACCGCGCCGCGAATATCTTCGATCCCTTCTACACCCGCAGCCGCAAGCCCGATGACTTTGGCATCAACATGATGGCCTGCTACGTCACCCTGCATTTGCATGGTGGCACGATCGACGCTCGCCGCCTTGAACCGCACGGCCTTGAACTTACCATGCGCCTGCCCCTTGATCCGTCCTTCAGCTTGCCGGAATCCGACGATTTTTTCCGCCGAGCCGTCGAACATGAACAGCGCTGGCGCGCCCGTGAGGAACTGGCGGCGTAGGAAGTTGTTAGAGAGCTTTCAGCTTCTCCAACAGGAAGCCAAAGATGTCCGGGTGTTTCACACTGGGACCGCCTGTGTAATTCAGTTCGTAATCGATGCCGACGCTCTTCAGCTTTTCCGCCAACCCCATGCCGAAGTTCGCCGAGTGCGGCGGGTCCTTGTAGGGCTGCCCCATCACCGGCGCCGAATCATAAAACAAATACACCGGCGGATCGTCCTTGGTCGCCAATTCATAGGGCGAAAACTCTCGAATCCACGGCAGCAACATCTCCCGCTGATTGAGCCACTCCTGATAGCTTGGCAGAGCGAAGGCGTGGTGACCATAGTCATTGTTAGGTATCCATTCCCGCATCTGCCGCGGGTCGAGAGAGGTCTGCGGCACAAAGGCCATGGCGCAACTCAGGCGTGTCGATTCGCGCGCCATGGGATCGGCGCTTTTGAGATCAGCCAAGTCGGAGTGAAAGGCCAGCCACAGGATATTGAATCCGCCCGCCGACCCACCACAGCCTGCGATCCTTTCCTTATCAATCTTCCACTCCCCGGCCTTGCTGCGCACAAATTGCAAAGCCCGCGCCGCATCATCCAGACACGCCTTCACCGGCGGATTAACCTTCTCCGCGATCGCATCCGGGATGAGCCGATAGTTGATCGATGCCACGGAGATTCCCGCACTCAGGCACTGCGCCAGAAAGTCCACATTCGCCTTGTCACCATTCATCCAGCCACCGCCATGAATGAAGAACAGCAGCGGTGCCAGACCCTCTACCTTGGCCTGATAGAAATCCAGCACCTGCTTCTCGTGCTTGCCGTAGGGAACATTGGCTTGTGTTGGCTTTGGCGGAGTCGGCGCTTGCGCGCAGACAGCAGCGGTGGTGAGCAGCGCAATGG
>JAXMIV010000055.1:0-3767 GCA_034377045.1 Prosthecobacter sp.
TGAAAAACCCCGGACTGCAACCAGCCACGAGCGCGCTCAGTCCCACGATCGTGGAAACGCGAAGCAAATGGCGGGGGAAAATCAGCAGCATGGCAGTCTTTGGGGCCAAAAAAGCCGTTCCGATCCCCGGTGATGGCCAGGGCAGACGAGGAGATTTGGGGGGAAAAGGAATACGCCTGTCAGGGGCAGATCTATCACTTCGGAGGCAAATAAGGCATTGCCACCGCTAGGGGGCGCAGTACACTAATGCGGTAATGGAGGAAACTGTCCCCAAAGACCCAACCGAGGAGATCATCAAGGCTGTCTCTGGCTCGCCCCCGACGCGGAAGACGTTGATCGAACGGCTCGACAACTGGTCCGACTGGTCGAGTTGGGACGAGTTTTACCGTACCTACTCAGGCTTTGTCTGGCATGTCGCCCGCAAGTCCGGGCTCAGTGACGACGAGTCCAATGACGTGGTTCAGGAAACCTTCATCGGCGTCGCCAAGAACCTGCAAAAGAAGAAATTCGACACCAGCCTGGGTTCCTTCAAGTCCTTCCTTCTCAACCAGGCGCGCTGGCGCATTCTAGATCAATTTCGCCGCCGCAAAAAGCAGCAGAGCCGCGAGGCCAATCTCTACGCCGACGAGACCGACGATCGCCGCACCGCTCCCATCGACCGCTGTGCCGACCCCAACGGCATGGCCCTCGAAAAGCTGTGGGACAAAGAATGGCAGGACAAGATCATGGACATCGCCCTGCGGCGAGTTCGGGCTCTCGTCTCACCGCGGCAGTTTCAGATCTTTTCCTGTTACGTCCTCAAAGGCTGGAGCCCGGAAAGGGTGAAGAAGGAGCTCGGCGTCAACGCCGCCCAGGTCTACCTGGCCAAGCACCGCGTCGGCCGCATCCTCAAACGCGAAGCCGCGAAACTGGCGGAAGAGGATCAGTAGTCCTAACGGGCAACGGTGGCGCCGGTCCTGCCAAGAAGCTTCGCCAGGTTGTAATGCGTGTAGCGCGTGTGGCTGGCGACATTCTGACCGTCGGCATTGGCCACCCAAAAATCGAGCGTGTCGGGTGCAAAAAGCACGCTTTGAATATTGGAAGCCATGCAAACCGGGCGCGTCATCAAATTGCGTGCGCTCTCGTCGTCAAACTTGCCCCAGTTTTCTTTGACGCGTTTCACCAGTTCACGATAGCGGTCGCCTGCGGACAGCAGCACCGTATCTGGCACGGGCATATCGAGCTGCGGGTGCGTGCCGCCCAAAGGCACAACCTCGAAAGCATCATGCGTGGCTTTGATGCCCACGGCCTGGTGCTTGTTGCCATCCGCGATCACGTAGTAGTATTCACAGGTGCGTGGGCTGTCCCGCATGATCGCTACGGCCTCATCCAGGGTGCTCGCCTTCTCCATCACCTCACGCATCAGTTGCGCCATCGGCTTGCCGTCCCAATGGCCCTCGCCCCTCCCGCCCATCTCGCCGATGGAAATGTGGGCTTCATTCATGGCGGTGACACTGCCGATGAAACCCGCGTAGCCCAGATTCACCCACGCGTGCCCTTGCTCGGGTTGAATGATCATGACCACCGCATTGGGCTCCAGCCCCACACCCTTCATGTAGTCAAGAACGCGGCCGTGGTAAATGCGGCCGCCTTTGGTCGCTGCGCCGGTGAGCGCGAATCCCGAGCAGTGGAAAAGCTCGGGGAAAAAGTTGGCCAGCCTGATCTCCTCTTTGGTTAGGCCGCTCGCGCTCGCCAGCGCATCCATTTCCCGCGTGAAGCGGGCGTCGACAAACGGCTGCAGGCGTGCCTGGCAGCGTTCGATCGTGCCAAAAAACCATTCCCCCTTCGCCAGCGAACTGCCAACGCCCACCCCATAAAGAATGCGCGAGACCAGGTTCCGCGCTTCGTTGCCGAGCAGCGTCCCATGCTGGGCGCCCATCTCTTCCGGCGTGCCGTTGAGGAACAGCACCCGCGTACCGTCGTGCAATTCCAGCCGGCCCTTGCCCGAAGTCGCAAGCACCCGTTTCTCGCCGGTGGTTGCCCCCAGCGCCGGCAGCTTGGGCGGCTGGAGAAGCGCCTGGCTTCCCTCAAGGAATCGTTGCACGTGATGCAGCGCCACGTGTTCGACCTTCACGCCTGCCCGCGCCGGCAGTTGCCAGGTCTCCGGCGGCAGCCGGGCGTCCTTATTGACATCGTGCAGGGCGATCAGCACATCCGTCTTGGCACCGTCGCGATACCCCGCTCGTACCGGGAAACCATCGGCGCGTAACCACAGCGTCAGCGTCACGTCGCCGAGTCCCAAGAGCTGCCGGGCGGCGGCCCGGGGCGAGGCCTTGAAAACCCGGCAGGGCAGACCGTCTACAAGCTCATCCGGCAGCGCTTTGACCACACAGAGGGCAGGGACGAGAGACAGTTTGGCCGCATCCGTGGGCAGCGTCAGCGGCGCGAGTCGTGTCGTGTCCAGTTGTTCGGGGCAGGTCGCAAAAAGCGGCACTCCCGGCGTGGCGCGCACGGCGAAACCCTTGTCCTCACGCCAGGCCCAGATCTCGTCGCCATTGCGCCCGATCACCACCGTCCCGCCATCGATCCGTGTCGTTAACCGCAGACGGTCGGGTAGCGCCACGCACACCTCCAGCCTGGCTTCCCGCAGTTCTTTGGGCAATCCCTCGGCGCGCAGGACCTCCACCGTGGCCGTGAAGGCCTTCGCCTGATTCGCCTCCAAAATCGCCGTGACCTGGGTCAGCGCCCCCTTGAGAGCCTCCTGCTCCGGGGAAAGGTGGGTCAGCAGGCTGTAGCCAAGAAACCCCGCCGCGGCAGCCGCGAGAGCAGTGATCGAAAGAATGCGGAGGAACTTCATGACACTCAGGGATTCTGCGGGTTGCACCGCATTTGGCAAGCGTCTTGCCTCCCGATCAAACAATGGGCAAGATGGAGTCAATTCCTTCCGCCGCTTGAACACCTCCGCGCTTTCCCCTTCAGACCGGCAGAAACTGGATGATCTCTATGCCCGGCTGCAAGGGCTGTGTCCGCGCACGGTCGGCTACCCTTGCAATCAGGACTTCGATTTCAGCGAGTTGTTCCGCTTCCTCCAATTCAGCATCAACAACGTCGGCGATCCCTTCGGCAGTTCCAATTACCGCCTCAACACCATGGAGCTTGAGCGCGAGGTCATGGCCGACTTCGCCCGCTTCACCCGCGCGCCGCAGGACCAATGGTGGGGCTACGTCACCAGCGGCGGCACGGAGGGGAACATGTACGGCCTGTATGTCGCGCGCGAACTCTTCCCGGATAGCATCTGCTACTTTAGCGAGGACACGCATTACAGCGTCGCCAAGGTGCTGCGCCTCCAGCACACGCGCAACATCATGATCAAGAGCCAGGCAGACGGGCAGATGGACTACACCGACCTGCGCGAAACCCTGCGCATCCATCGCGACGTCACTCCCATCATCTTCGCCAATATCGGCACCACCATGAAGGGCGCCATCGATGATCTCGCCAAGATCCGTACCATCCTCGATGACCTCGCCATCCCGAATGCCTACATCCACGCCGATGCCGCGCTGAGCGGCATGATCCTGCCTTTTGTTGATGATCCGCAGCCGTGGGATTTCGCCGCGGGTGCGGACAGCATTTCCATCAGCGGCCACAAGATGCTTGGTTCACCGGTGCCGTGCGGCGTCGTGCTGGCGCGCAAAGCGTATGTGGATCGCATCGCCCGATCCATCGAATACATCGGCGCGTTGGACACCACCATCGCCGGTTCGCGCAGCGCCTTTGCGCCACTC
>JAXMIV010000056.1:0-4116 GCA_034377045.1 Prosthecobacter sp.
CCTGGAGCGAAGCCAAGAAACTGCCCGATGGCATTCTTGGCCCTATCAAAAACAAGCCGGTGCAGTTGGCCGACGGCACCATCATTTGTCCGACCAGCACCGAAACCAGCACCAAGCCGAGCGCGTGGCGGGTTCACTTCGAAAGCAGCAAGGATGGCGGTCAGACCTGGTCCACGCAGCAACCTGCCTCACACGGTGATCCCCTCACCGCCCCTCTCATCGATGCCATCCAACCCAGCATCCTCTTCCTCGGCGGCGACAAGCTGATGGCCCTTGGCCGCAGCAAGCAGAAGCGCATCTTCAGCGTCACCTCCGACGATCATGGCGAAAGTTGGGGAACCATGAGTTTGCTGAATCTACCCAACCCAAACTCAGGGACCGACGCCCTCACCCTCAAAGACGGCCGCCACGTTCTTATCTACAATCACACCGAACGCGGCCGCAGCCCGCTCAATGTCGCCGTATCCACGGATGGCCAGAACTGGAGCGCCGCGCTCGTGCTCGAAGACGAACCGAAAGCGGAGTTCAGTTATCCCGCGGTCATTCAAAGCCGTGACGGCCTGATTCACTTCACCTACACCTGGAAGCGCAAGCTCGCGAAACACGTGGTCGTGGATCCGGCGAAGCTCATGCTGAAGCCGATCGTTGAGGGCAGATGGCCGGAATAGAAAGGTAACACCGGTCTATCCGAACCATGAGAACTCGCGCCCTGGCGTTTTCGTTGGCCGCCTGGAAACCCTGAAAACTTCCAGCTTCCGCCGGAAATCCCGTGGTGGGGAAGTTGGAAGTACAGGGAGGTATATATATATGAATATGAATAACCCAGTCTCATCCACTGGCATGTACCCGCCTCCTTCCGCGCTTCCACTTTCACATGTCCCAGGTTTCCGCGTGGAAGCTGGAAGTTTTGCCCTGATCCTGGCGGCTCTGGGGTTGCTGAACTTGGCCGCTGCTGAGCCACTGCCACCCATGCTGGACCTGCCGGGCACCGGACAGAATCCGGAGCTGATTGACTACGCCGCCCTGCCCGTCCTTGAAGGGAAGCACGCCGTGGTCACGTCCGGCGATCCGGCCTGGAAGTTTCGCCTGCACAACTACCTCGCCTTTCACGAAGGGCGGTATTGGTGCCTATGGAGCCACGGACCGGTCATTGAGGACAATCCCACCCAGCATGTGCGCTATGCCACCAGTGCGGACGGCCTGACCTGGAGCGAGGCCAGGGAGGTCATGCCGCCTTCGTCCCAGCCAGGATTTCGCTACATCGCTCGCGGCCTGTGGGTGCGTGACGGCAAGCTCCTCGCCATCGCCAGTCATGACGAGGCTTTTGATGCGAAGGGCAGGGTGCACTTCTTCGGCAAGAGCCTGCAACTGCTCGCCTGGGAATGGCAGCCCCGGGAAGCGCGCTGGCAGAAACTGGGCGTGATGCACGCGGATGCGATCAACAATTTCCCGCCGCAAATGTTGCCCAACGGCGAGTATGGCATGCTCTGCCGCGATCAGGCGCGCAAGGTGTCCATGCTCATCGGCGGTGTGAAGTCGCCCCTGGACTGGCAGGCCACGCCGATCAGCGCCTACGCCGCGCCGGATGGCTTCCGCCCGGAGGAGCCGGATTGGTGGACTTTGCCGGATGGCCGCCTGCTCGGCCTGTTTCGCGACAATGGCCGATCGCATCGTTTTTATCGCGCCCTGTCGACGGACAACGGCCGCGCCTGGACCGTGCCGGAGAAGACGAATTTTCCGGACGCGACCAGCAAGTTCTTCGGCCTGCGCACTTCGGCGGGTTATTACGTCCTCATCTCGAATGCCAACCCGGCGCGGCGCAACCCGCTCTGCCTGTCGACTTCAGAGGATGGCCTCACCTTCACCCGCCTGTCCCGCCTCCCCATTCCCGAGACCAAGGCGGATACCTTCCAATACCCGCACGCCATCGAGCAGGACGGGCAGCTCCTGATCGCCTTTTCGCGCGGGAAGCAGAGCATCGAGGTGGTCAAGATCGCCCTCGAGGAGATCGAAAGGCTGCGCGGCGGCAAAAAACTTCCGCCTTAAACAAATTTCCTGTCAGGAAAGCAGCGGCTCTGACAAAGAGAGGGTGAGACCTGTCTCTGTGCCATGACTTCCCCTGACCACTTCCTGCCCCTTTTCCTCGCCGCGCAGCCGGATGTGCGGGCGTTTATCGGGGCGATGGTGCGTGATCCGGTGACGCGGGAGGCCGTGTTTCAGGAGGTGGCGATGATTCTGTGGAAGAAGTTTTCCCTCTATGATCCCGCGCGCTCCTTTGGGGCCTGGGCACGGGGCGTGGCGGCGCATAAGATTATGGAGGATCGCCGATTGCGCGCCCGCCTGCCGGAAAGCTGCACCGCGGAAACGCTTGAGGCCCTTTCCATCGGCTTTGCCAAGGACGACGCCGAAGCCGTGTGGCAGGACCGGGAAAGGGCGCTGAATTACTGCCTCGAGCTGTTACCGGAGCGCACGGCCGGTTTCATCAACCAGCGCTACCACGACCAGCGCCCCGTCGAGGTCATCGCCCAGGAGGCGGACATGACGGTGGATGCCCTGTACCAGACCCTGAGCCGCGTGCGCCGCCAACTCCGCGAATGCGTGCAGCGCCGCCTGGGCCTGCCCCTGAACTGATCGTTTCTACCCCTCATGTCTCTGAACCCCCATAGCAGCGAATTCGCCCACCTGGTTACGGCCTGGTTGGACGAAACCGCCACGGCTGAGGAGGCCGCGCAGCTCTGGCAGGCGGTGGCAGAGAGTCCGGAGTGCGCGCTGGAATTCGCCGCTGCCGCGCGATTCGAGTCGTTGCTGGCGGAAACGGTGCAGGAACGGGCCGGCGAAAAGACCGCTCTCAGGCAGGTGGTGGCGGGGCAATTCAAGACTCCGCCCCAGGCGAAGGACCGCGCGCCGGCGGCACGGAGGTGGCAGATGCCTCTGCGCGCCGCGGCGGCTATAGCGCTTTTAAGTTCCCTCGCGTGGCTGCTCTGGCCGGCAGCGGAGACGCCGAAGATGGCGGAAATTTCCTCCCCAAAACCAGGCACCGTCCCCACCGTGAGCCACTCGCCGGCGGCTCCGGTGAGGCGGCTTCCTCTCGTGAGTCCCGTGGCTGCGGATGCGGCGGACACGGGCGGGAAATCGCTCCCCCAACGGCTCGACAGCTTCTTCCTGGCGGGAGTGGCGCTTGATCAGGTGCCACTGCGGGAGGCGCTCGGCATTTTGCAGGGGCAGCTTCAGGAGCTGAACTTCCTCAATGCCGAAGCGCTGCAAAAACTCCGGGTGACCGTGCCGGCCGATGCCGCCGGGCGGCGCATCACCTTTCATTCCGGGTCCATCGCCTTTCTGAAAGCCGTGCGCGCCGTCGCTGCCTTGGGGGGCTGTGAAGTGACGGTCGATGAGCCGACTCTGGCGCTGATTTTGCAACGGGGAATCTTCCCGCAGGTCGCGGAACGCCGGGATTTGCGCAACATCCTGGCGGGTCGCGTGAACGCCGACGGAACGGCCGCCGCCAGCGATCCTGACCGGCTCGCCGCGCTGATGGCCGACGCCAGTTCTTTGGGGATCGCCCTCGATCCGACGCGGCCCCTGGCTGAGCAAGCGTCCCTGCCTATGACGCGGGGTCAATGGGCGGCGCTGCAACTGCTAACGGATACCCGTGAGCAGCTCAGTCAGTTCCCCATGCCGAACTTTCAACTTTATTTGACCGAAGGCGATCCCAGCGAGGCGGACAAGGTGATCGAAGAAGACCAAGCGAAGAAAATGCAGGCAAACTTCCAGAGCACGGGGACCGCGCCCGTGGCGGTGGTGACGCCTGTGCTCAGCCCCCTGTTTGCCCTCGGCAGTCAGGCGCCGACATTGCCCCCCATCACCGCGCAGCCTCTGGGCGAGGTAACGCAGGTGACGGTGAACTGGTCGCTCCCACCGTCGTCAGCGCCAACCGCCGCCGAACCAACGCCCGAACAGCCGGCCGCCACGACAGTGACCGGTGTGTTGCTGGCCGGCCAGGGCATGAGCACCATGGTCGATTCCGCCACTGCGTCGAGGCTCTCGGGTTCCTCCTCCGTCTCCTTTTCGGCGTTTACCAACCTCGTCCTGCTTCCCGACACCAACGCTCCACGACCA